>DATEDV010000312.1:0-4975 GCA_035281485.1 Candidatus Limnocylindria bacterium
GAGGACCCGACTCGCTGCGTCACCCGCGACAGCGCCGAGCGATCAGCGGCCATGACACTTTTTGAATTTCTTCCCGGATCCACACCAGCACGGATCGTTGCGGCCCAGCTTCTTCCCGCCTGATGTCGTCGGCCCTGGCTCATCCCTGTTCGTGCGCATGTCGCTCCGACCGGTGGACGTCGAGCCGCCTCCTGACGTGGACGTCTGATTCGGGGCGTTCCCCTGCTGCTGCTCGGTCTGCTCCGCCTGCTCGGCGGTGCGCACCGAAACGCGAAGGATCGTCTGGGCGACCCCGGTCGCCACACGCGCCTGCATCTGCTCGAAGTAGTCGTGCGCCTCGCGCTTGTAGGCGACCAGGGGATCCTGCTGTCCGTAGCCGCGGAGGTAGATGCCCTCCCGAAGCTCCTCCATCGCCGTGAGGTGCTCGATCCAGTGGGTGTCGATCGTGCGCAGCATCACCCAGCGCTCGACAGCGCGCATGACCGGCGTGGACTCTCCGTCGGCCTCGACGTTGCCGAGCTCGGCCTCCTTGGCCTCGTAGGCCTCGTCGACCAGCTGCGCGACCGTGTCACGCAGCTGCTCGAAGCTCGCCGCCTCGCCGAACGAGCCTGGCGTCACGTCCCGCCCCAGCAGCGCGGTCATGGCGGCCGCGAGCTTGCCCAGATCCCAGTCCTCAGGATCGGCTTCGGACGCCTCCGCCTCGACGATCGCCTCGGCCTCGTCGTGCAGGAAGTCGAGGACCGTGTCCCGGACGTCACCCTTCTCGAGGATCTTGCGCCGGTCCTTGTAGATCTCGTTGCGCTGGTTGTTCAGCACGTCGTCGAACTCGAGCGCGCGCTTGCGGATGTCGAAGTTGCGCGTCTCGACCTTGATCTGCGCCTGGGTGATCGCGCCGGTCACCATTCGCGACTCGATCGGCGCCTCATCGTTCATACCCATGCTCCCGAGGAGACCCGCGACACGCTCCGACGCGAAGATGCGGATGAGGTCGTCCTCGAGCGAGTTGAAGAAGCGTGTCGTGCCGGGATCGCCCTGGCGCCCTGAGCGGCCGCGGAGCTGATTGTCGATGCGTCGCGCTTCGTGGCGCTCGGTACCGATGACGTGGAGCCCGCCGAGATCCACGACGCCCGGGCCGAGGAGGATGTCGACACCGCGGCCGGCCATGTTCGTCGAGAGCGTGACGGCGCCCTTCTGCCCGGCCTCGGCGATGATCAGCGCCTCGCGCTCGTGGTTCTTCGCGTTGAGGACCTCGTGCTTGATGCCGTGACGCCGAAGCTCGTCGGAGAGCCGCTGGCTCTTCTCGACCGAGGTCGTGCCGATCAGGACGGGCTGCCCGCGCGTATTGCGCTCCTTCACGTCCTCGATGAGCGCGTTCCACTTCCCCTGCTCGGTCGCGTAGACGAGGTCGGGATCGTCCTTGCGGATCATCGGACGGTGCGTGGGGATCTGCGTGACCTCGAGCTTGTAGACCTTGAAGAGCTCCTCGGCCTCGGTCGCCGCGGTACCCGTCATACCCGCGAGCTTGGTGTACATGCGGAAGTAGTTCTGGATCGTGATGGTCGCGAAGGTACGGGTCTCGCGTTGGATCTTCACGCCTTCCTTCGCCTCGACGGCCTGGTGGAGCCCGTCGCTCCACCGGCGACCGGGCATCAGGCGCCCGGTGAACTCGTCGACGATGACGACCTCGCCGTCCTTGACGACGTACTCCTTATCGCGGTGGTACATCGCATGTGCTTTGAGGGCGTTGTCCATGAAGTGCACGGCCATGACATCGCCCTCGTACATGTTCTGGAGGCCGAGGAGCTTCTCGACCTTGGCGATCCCCTCTTCGGTCAGCGTCACCGCGTGCAGCTTCTCCTCGAGCAGGTAGTCGGTCTCGGGTCGCAGCTTCTTCGCGACCGAGGCGAAGCGGTGGTATTGCTCCGAGATGTCCTCCGCCGGCGAGCTGATGATGAGCGGCGTGCGCGCCTCGTCGATGAGGATGGAGTCAGCCTCGTCGACGATCGCGTAGTTCAGGTCGCGTTGGACCATGCGCGCGAGGTCGTCGACCATGTTGTCGCGCAGGTAGTCGAATCCGAACTCGCTGTTCTGCCCGTAGGTGATGTCCGCGAGGTACGCGTCGCGGCGTCCGACGTCGCGCCAGTGCCGGTGGCGCTCGTCGACGGCATCGAGGGTGACGCTGGGGTCGTAGACCGCGGACTTCTCGTGTGCGATGTACGCCACGCTGAGCCCGAGCAGGTGGTAGATCGGCGCCATCCAGCCGGCGCCGGTCTTGGCCAGGTAGTCGTTCGTCGTGACCAGATGCGCGCCCTTGCCGGCGAGCGCGTTGAGGTAGAGGGCCGCGGACGCGACGAGCGTCTTGCCCTCACCGGTCTTCATCTCCGCGATGTGGCCCTTGTGAAGGGCCATCGCGCCCATGAGCTGCACGTCGAAGTGCCGCTGACCGAGCGTCCGCCGTGCCGCCTCGCGCACCGCGGCGAAGGCTTCGGGCAGGATGTCGTCCAGGGTGTCGCCCTTCGCGAGCCGCTCGCGGAACTCCGCGGTACGCGCGCAGAGGGCGTCGTCGGAGAGCGCCTTCGTGGTGGGCTCGAGCGCGTTGATCTTCTCGACGACCTTCCGGAGTCGCCGGAGCTCAGCCTCGTTGGAGTCGAAGATCCGGGTGAATACGCTCAAGCTTCGATGCTAGGTCACCGGCAGCGGCATCTGGGAACCCGGCGGATTGAAGAGCGCGCCGACGGATTCGCCTTCGTGGATGCGACGGATCGCCTCCGCGAATAGCGGCGCGACACTGATGACACGGATCTTCTGGTTGTTCCGCACGGACGGCGGCTGCGGGCAGGTGTCGGTGGTGATGAGCTCGACGATCCCGCTCGAGGTGAGGCGCTCAGCCGCGTTGTCGGCGAAGACGCCATGGATGCACGCCACCCAGATCTCGTCGACGCCGCGCTCCTGCAGGATGCGCGTCGTATTCAGCATCGTCGTTCCGCCGAGGATCTCGTCGTCGATGACGATCGCCTTCTTGCGGTCGATCTCGCCGATGACGCCCACCACTTCGCTTCGCCCGCTGTTGTCGCGGTGGGTCTTCTGCATGAGCACGAGCGGGACGTTCAGCATCTCAGCGATCCGTCGCGCCTGATTCGCGTAGCCGAGGTCCGGCGCGACGAGCATGACCTCGTCCGGCGAGGGGTCGACGATCGTGCGCATGTACTCGACCAGGAGGTTTCGCGCGGACAGCTCGTCGCCAGGGATGCTGAAGAAGCCCTGGATCTGCATCTGATGCATGTCCATGGTGAGGAAGCGGTCCGCGCCGGCGGTCGTGATGAGGTCCGCAAGGAGCCGCGCGGTGATGGGGACCCGGGGTTGGTCCTTCTTGTCGCTGCGGCCGTACGCGTAATACGGCATGACCGCGGTGATGCGCTGCGCGGACGCGCGCTTCACGGCGTCGATCATGATCAGGAGCTCCATGATCGCGTCGCTCACGCCGATCGGCCCGCGCGACAGGGACTGGACCAGGTACACGTCCTGTTCGCGAACGTTGTCGAGGATCTTGCAGAAGATGTTGTCGTTCGCGAACTTGTGGACCTCGATCGGTCCGAGCGGGATCTCGAGCGTGCGGCAGATATCGCGAGCGAACGTCGGATGAGCGTTGCCGGTGTAGACGGACAGCCCCCCGTACACGGCTCCCCCTCAACGCTGGTGTCGCAGGAGCGCCCCTGCAGCGGAAGTATACGGACGATAACCTGCGCGGGTGAGCCCCGCGACGGGTCATCGCATTCGCTGGATCCTCGTCTGGCTGCTCGTGGCGGCGTGGTTCGTGGCGCTCGCCCTCAACGTCGCGGGCAACTACGTGCACCTGCTCCTGCTGGGTGCGATCGGCATCCTCGTCTACGAGCTGCTGGTGGAGGACGCGTCTCTCAGCTAAGAGGATTGCGCCAGCGGACACCCGAGAATCGTGAAAAATCGGCGTCGGAAGAGCAGAGCTCGGCGCCGTGCTCGATCGAGAGCGCGGCCAAGTGCGCATCGGTCACGAGGTTGCCAGCGGCACCTAGGGGGACCAGCAGCTGTCGGAGCAGCGCACTGTGTCGATCGGTGGGATTGACGACGGTCGTGTTCGGCAACGCCAACCAGCTGTCCACCAGGTCAAAGGCTTCCGCGGGCTGAAGCGGCGAATCGAACACACGCGGACTGGTGCTCAGACGCAGGAAGGCGAGGATGACCGGCCACGAGAACGCGAAGGTCTCGCCACCCGAGAGTTCGGTCTCAAGCCAGCGTCGGGCGAGGGCGTGCAGCGGTGCGGCAGTGTCGACTGCGTAGAGCAAGAGGTTCACATCGGTGAGCTTCACTTACGCAGTTCGAGTTTGCGGACGGTCTCCTCGTCCTCCATCGCGGCGGCCAGACGCAGTCCTCTATCAAGATCGACCGTCGGCCGCAGCCCGAGGCGCTGCGGGCGGAGGCGATAAGGACGCGAGGCACTGGCGCCTTGGCCTATTCCGACGCGCAGCGCGCTATTGAGTGCTTCCCTGAACGAGATACCGCGCTCGCGGGCGATCCGCCGCAGGCGCGCCGCGAGATCGGGGTCGAGCCGCACGGTGGTTCGCACTTAGGCATCATAGCATCACTCTTGTTAGCATCAATGTGCCACATATGGTGCATGCCGGCTCCGTCGCATCGCTCGCCGAGCGAGTCAGGAGGTTTGGGGCTCGGGCTTCGCTCTCTCCCGACCACTGATTCGCTCACCCGATAGGAACCGCTCGTGGGGGAGCGAGGCGGCGTCGATCATCGCCGCCGTCTTGTCGAGGGGCGCGAGGGGGCCGTGCGTGTCCGAGCCGACCGAGAAGCGAGCGCCCGCGCGGCGCGCGCGCTCGAGGAACTCGCGATGCGGGACGCCGTATGCCTCATTCACCTCGATCGCCACGCCGGCCTCCAGGCACAGGCGGATGAGCTCCTCCTGCCATTCGGCGGGATAGACGCGCTC
>DATEDV010000313.1:0-4474 GCA_035281485.1 Candidatus Limnocylindria bacterium
GCACCCGCCGTACACCGCGTGGCACCTGTCGTACGTGCTTCTCGGCGCCGCGATCGCGCCCGCGCCCGATCCGCGCATCGTCGCGGGTGCGCTCCTCGCATTCGGGCTCGCGGTGGGCGTCGCGGCGCACTCGTTCGACGAGCTGCGGGGTCGACCGCTCGGGACGCGGATCCCCTCTCCGGTGCTCGTGGCCCTCGGGACGCTCGGGCTCGTCGGCGCGACATCGCTCGGTCTGCTGGCGGTCGCCGTGCTCGGTCCCGCATTCGGCGTTTTCGTGCTGCTCGGCGTCGCGCTCGTGCTTCTCTATGCGTTCGAGGCGCCGCTGGTGCACTCCGATATCGGCTTCGCGCTCGCGTGGGGCGCATTCCCGGTGTTGACCGCGGCGTATGCGACAGGGGCGGCGGCCCTGCCGACGGCCGTCGTCGCGTCGGCGGCGGCGCTCGTCAGCCTCGCGCAGCGCGTCCTGTCGACGCGCGTCCGTGCGGTGCGGCGGCGTGCGGTCTCGGTGAGCGGCGAGGTCCGCTACGCGGACGGGTCGCGCGAGACGCTCGCGGCCGGCGGGCTCATCGACGCGCCCGAGGGCGCGCTGCGCATCCTCTGGCTAGCCATCGCCCTGCTCGCAGCCGGTCTGCTCCTCGCGCGCTACTGATGGAGCAGCGAGGCTGCTCCAGAAAGCCGGAGCCGGAGGCGGAGGTCACGTCTAGCGCGGCAGCGACGCGATGAAACGCTCCGCGTTGCGGTACGCGATCGCCTCGGCGACGTCCGTCGGCAGCTGCGCCAGCCAGCCGCGGAGGCCGGAGACGATCTGGGCGTAGGTGTCCCAGCGTTCGTTGCCCGTGAAGCCGCCGCCGACGGTCCACGTATCGGTCCCCACCATGAAGCGCCCGCTGTGCTTGGTGAAGAGCTCGCGCCAGCGCGGGTCGAGCGTCCCGTTGGGGGCGACGTCGGTGCGAAGCGAGAGCTCGACGGAGAGCTTCGGCCAGCGCTCCAGCAGGGCCGCGATCTGCTCGGGCGTCGCGTCCACGCCGGCATGTCCCCAGAGGACCGTGCTCTCGGGCATGTACTCGAGCAGCTGGCCGAGCGCGCGCGCGTCCGCATGCGGCTGGAGGAAGAGACGCTCGCGCTGCGCGAGCGCCAGGAATGCGCGAACGGTCGGAAGGCCGATCTGTCCCACGAGCAGGTGGAACTCGCCGAGCCCACGGTGGACGCCGGGGCGGTATGCCGACTCCACGTACGGCACGATCGAAGCGTCCCGCGTCCAGGAGAACACGTCGGCCGAGTTGCGGTACGGCCCGAGCGTGGGGATCACACGGTCGCCGAGCTGCGCGCGCAGCCGGAACGTTCCTTCGTCGGGCGCGCTCGACACGAACGCGGCGCGAACGCCGCTCGCATCGAGGAGCTTCGCGATCGCATCGGGCGGATACGCCGACCAGGCGGGAGCGCTGTAGTGGAGATGCGCGTCGAACAGCGGCAGCGGTCCTGTCGGCGTCGGCGTCGGTGATGTCGCGGCGGGTGTGGGTGAGGACGTGAGTGTCGGCGTAGACGTGGGGGTCGCCGACGACGAGGGCCGAGCGGTGCCGACCGGTGCGCACGCGGCCGCCACGAGCAGTGCGACAACGATGGTCCTCACCGAATCACCGTAACGCGCGGTCGAGCGGTCGGATCGCTCCCGTTACTTCTTGCGGCCGGGCTTCGGTTTCTGCGGGTTGCGCTTCTTGCCGCCGCGTCCATATCCGCCACCCGGTGGGTTCGTCCCGCGTCCGCTCCGCGACGGGCTCGCTTTCTTCATCGGCATGGATCTTCTCCTCGTTGATCGATCGGGGAGATGCTACGCGTCACGACGCGGCCTCTGACAGACTTGCTGCGTCGTGAAGACGCAGCAGCGTGCGATCGGTCCGATCGCGATCCCCGCCGCCGGCCAGCGCGCCAGCGGACACTTCACCTTCTCGGGCGATGAGGGTCTCGCGAAATATGAATGGCCGTACATCGCGTTGGCCGGACGCGAATCCGGGCCGACCGTGCTGGTCACGGCCGGCATCCATGCCGCGGAATACACGGGCATCGAGGCGGCGATCCGCCTCGGACGGGATGTCGCCCCCGAGCGTCTCCGCGGGATCCTCATCGTGCTGCCGCTGCTCAACCGGCCCGGCTTCTACGAGCGCAGCATCTACGTCAATCCGGAAGACGGCGACAACCTGAATCGCCTCTTCCCCGGCGATCCGAAGGGAAAGTGGGGAGAGCGCTTCGCGCACCGGCTGCTCACGGAGATCGTGACGCGGTGCGAGTACGCGGTGGACCTGCATGCGGGGGATCTGATCGAAGACCTCACGCCGTTCGTCATCTACCGCGAGACCGGCGAAGCTGCCCTCGACGAGCGCATACGGACGATGGCGAATGCGTACGGCGCGAAATGGGCCGTCAAGAGCGCACCGACCGGCGAGCGACCGGGATCGCTCTACGCGCTCGCGGCGCTCAACGGGGTCGCCTCGATCGTGGCTGAGTCGGGCGGTCGCGGCCTCCTGATCGAAGAGGACGTGGCGCGTCACGTGCGCGGGGTCACGAACATCCTCCGCGCCATCGGCGCGCTCGAGGGCACGGCCGAAGCGCTCCCGCCGCCGCGGGTCGTGAGGGCCTTCGAGTGGCTCCGTTCGCCCGCCGAAGGCCTCTTCCGCTGCCGCGTTCGAGTCGAGCAGCATGTCGCGGCCGGTGAGGTCCTCGGCGAGCTCGTCGACCTTGTCGGCGAGCCGCTGGCCACGGTGAAAGCGCCGGTCCCGGGCGTCGTCCTGTTCCTGGTCACCAGTCCGGCGATCAAAAGGGACGGCCTGCTCCTGGCGATCGGCAGCCTCTAGGCGCGACGTCCGGCGGCGCGGCCCGCGACTTGCTGGTCAGCGCAACTACAGGGGTGCCCACCTTTCCTCGCCGCTCTGATCCTCCGATCGGCGTTTGCCGCTCTCGCCGCTACATCGCGCGGGTACCTTGCGTGCTCACCCTGTATCCGGGCGAGCGACCTCAATCAGAACTCAATCTTGCGTCGATACGCTCTTCGGCCAGGTCGCTTTGAGCAAGCCGGCGGGGGGCGTGGACATCCTGTACTCAGCGACGACGAACGATCAGGACCTGCGCGCGCGACTGGAGCTGGCCACTCGCTTCGGTGCGGTCGCCTCTGACGCGCGCGACCTTTCGGACCTGTTCCGGGCGCTGTACGACGAAACGGCGCGCGTCATGGACGCCACGGTCTTCTTGTTCGCCCTCTACGACGACCTGAGCCAAACGGTGCATGTCGTGCGTCAGATGGATCGGGGCGAGGAGCACAGTGGCGGATCGTTCCCGCTCGGCACGGGCTTCACCAGCGAGGTGATCCGGACCGGTACGCCGCAGATCGTCGCGTGGTCCGATCAGAGCGCGCCGATCCGACTCCTCTACGGGACCGAGCCGGGCGAGCTCGTGTCGCCGCGATCAGGTGTCGTCGTCCCGATCCTCTCGGGCGATCGCGTCACGGGCGTGCTCTCCGCGCAGAGCTATCTGCCGAACGCGTATGACGAGGACGATCTCCTCGCGCTGTGCGCCATCGCCGCGCAGGCCGCTGCCAACGTCAAGCGTCTACGCGCGACGGAGGAGATGGCACTCGAGCACGAGCGTCATGCGCAGGAGCTCGAGGCGGTACTCGCGAGCATGAACGATGCGCTCGTGACCGTCGACGCGCGTGGAGCGATCGTGCGTCTCAATCGCGCCGCGCGCGAGCTGCTCTGCATCGACGGCGGAAGCCTCGTTCTTGGCCAGCCGCTCGACCTGCAACGGCTCGAGCGATGGCCGGATACCGCGCGAGAGATCGCGGCGGCCCTGGTTCCCGTGATCGACGCGATCCGCGCCGGAAAGAGCGTCGGTCAGATCGACGTCGAGCTGAAGGCGGGTGAACGGCGCGTGCTCAGTCTCGGCGCGTCGGTGCTCCGCTCGAGGAAGAGCGAGCTCGAGGGCGGGGTCGTCGTGTTCCGCGACGTCACCGCGCAGCGCGAGCTCGAGCGTCTGCGTGAGGACATCTTCGCGATGGCCTGGCACGACATGCATACACCGATCACCGTCATCAGAGGACACGCCGAGCTCCTGCAGCGTCGGCTCGTCTCCGGCGACCGCGATCGCACAGGCTTCAAGGCAGCCGCGTCACTCATCGTGAAGCACGCGGATCGCCTCGCCGAGCTGCTCACGACCCTCTTCGACATCCGATGCCTCGAGGCCGGCGTGCTCTCCATCTCCCGGTGGCCGACGGACCTCCGCGCTTTGGTTCGCGAGGTCGTGGACGGCATCCGGCAGACCGCGCGCCACGAGATCCGTGTCGTCGCGGACGAGACGGTGATCGGCGAATGGGACGAGCGCCGTATCCGCCAGGTGGTCACGAACCTCCTCTCCAACGCGATGAAGTACTCACCCGAAGGATCGGTCGTGGAGATCTCGGTCGCCGCTGACGAGACGACGGCGA
>DATEDV010000314.1:0-6942 GCA_035281485.1 Candidatus Limnocylindria bacterium
TCGAGCAGCAGCAGGCGGGGTCGCAGTGCGAGCACGCCGGCGATGGCGAGGCGCTGCTTCTCGCCGCCGGACAGTGCCGCGGTCGAGCGGTCCTCGGGATAGGGGAAATGCACCTGCGCCAGGGCGCGATGCACGCGCGGCCAGATCGCCGCGGTGGGCACGCAGTGGTTCTCGAGCCCGAAGGCGACATCGTCGCCGGCGCGCGCCATGACGATCTGCGTCTCGGGATCCTGAAAGACGATGCCCGTCGCGTCGCGCGCCTCGTGCGGTGGCCGGCCGTCGACGCGTAGCTCGCCTTCGGACTCGCCGCCACCAGAGGGATCGAGCACGCCGCAGAGCGCCAACAGCAGCGTGCTCTTCCCCGCGCCAGACGCGCCGAGCAGGAGCACGCGCTCGCCCGGGTCGACGCGCAGGTCGAGTCCGCGCACCGCCCAGGCCTGTCGGCCCGGGTGCCGCCAGCCCCAGCCGTGCGCCTCGATCGCGGCGCCTTCACTGCGGCTCACGGGAGATGAATTTAGTGTCGCGTCACCGAAGTCGTGCGCAGGACACACGACGAGCGGACGGGGCCGCGGCGTCGTGCGGACGAAGACGACTTCTGCGACGCGACACTAGATGCGCTGCTGCGACCGTCCGGCCGGGAACTGGGCCAGGACACCCGTCTGCACCAGTGCGCGGAACAGCCACCACGTCCCGAAGCCCGCGAACAGCAGCGCCGACACGAGCATGAAGACGCCGATCAGCAGCTGCTCGGGGAACGGGGTCGCCGGGAAGTAGAGCGGGATGTCGTGCAGCCACTCGCCGACCGCGGCGAGCGCGGCCGCGAGGATCGCCGCCATCAGATCCCAGCGCCGGTACCGGAAGATCGCGAACGCGAGCTCGGCACCGGCCCCCTGGTAGAGACCGGACAGCGCGACATCGAGCGACCACGGCGAGCCGAGGAGGATCGACACGCTCGCGGCGACCGTTTCGGCGAAGAGCGCGGCACCCGGCTTGCGCACGATGAGGCCGGCCAGAACGCCCGCGATGAGCCAGACGCCCGAGAGGATGTACTGCGCCGGCGGCAGGAACGCGAACGCGGCCGTCGTTCCCGTGAACAGCACCCCCCATGCCCAGTAGACGACGCCGAACGCGACCGCGATCGCCGCCGTCACGACGATGTCGACCGTCCGCCATGACATCGACCTATCCACTACGCACCTCCACTACGCGTTTCGATGACGAGGAGCGCACCGCGTTCGCAGGTGACCGAGGCGCCCTCCGAAACCACCACGTTCGAGAGCCCACGCGCCGCGCCGAAGTACAGGGTGTCGCCCGCGAGGGGGTAGCGCAGACCCTGCGTGCGCACGCCCTCGGCGTCGCCGCCCACCGCGAGGAGGGTGACGAGATCGCCGGCCGCGCCGGCGAGCGACAGCTTCTGACCGCCGCGGAGCGGGCGCACGGTCGTGTCGCCGTGCACCGCGCGCAAGCGCAGAGCGCGGTAGCGGTCGGCGGCGAGCAGCAGGGTATTCGCCAGCTCATGGTCGAAGCGCCTGCCGCCGAAGACGCCGAGCAGCACGATGTCATCGGCCTTTGTCTCGGTCGCGTGGGCGATCGCCAGCTCGAGGTCCGACTCATCCTTATCGGTCGAGAAGGGGACCACAGTCACGCCGCGCCCACCGTACTCGAGCGCGCGCTCCATGCCGAGCGAGTCGAGGTCTCCGACGATCGCGTGCGGCACCACGCCCCAGCGCTCCAGCGCGAACGTCCCGCCATCCGCCGCGACGATCAGCTCAGCGCCCTCGAGCTCGCCACGATCTCGCGGGTCCACGTCGCCGTGGGCGACGACGACGGCTTTCACGAGGCACGGCGCTGTCTGAGAAAAAGAAAGCGGCGCATCCGAGCGCCGCAGCGAGATCTCACGCGTTCCGACTCCCTACGCTGACATTACTCAGATCAGGTTCTGGGGTCTGCGGTCCTCCGCACTCTCAGCGCCCTGCCGGGCGCTCCCCCGTCGTATGAAATTGTCGGGTCCAGTGTATGCGTCTAGGCGGCCTTTTTCACGTCCTCGATGGCGACGATCTCGCCCTTGGACGGTGCGACGAGCCAGGCGACCACCAGGATGGCGAACGAGCCGAACGCGATGAGCTCCATCCGGATCTCCTCCTTCGACCTAGATCGTGTACGCGACTTCGCGGTGCTGCGACGCGTCGAGACCGAGGACCTCGTCCTGCTCGGGCACCCGCAGCGCGACGAAGAGGTTGATGACCTTGAGGATCACGAACGTGACGATCGCGGCGTACGCGATGACCGCGGCCACGGCGACGACCTGGATCCCGAGCTGGGCGGGGTTGCCGTACACCAGACCGTTGGCGGCCGCGCTGTTGACGGCGCTGCTCGCGAAGAGCCCGGTGGCGACGGCGCCCCACGCTCCACCGATGCCGTGCACCCCGAAGACGTCGAGGGCGTCATCGACGCGCAGGCGCTTCGTGAGCTGGATGCCGAGGTAGCAGATCGTGCCGGCGCCGAGTCCGATGACGATCGCGGCCGAGACGTCCACGAAGCCGGACGCCGGCGTGATCGCGACGAGGCCGGCGACCGCGCCGGCCGACGCGCCGAGGACGCTCGGCGCGCCCTTGTGCAGCCAGGACACCGTCATCCAGGTGAGCGCGCCCATCGCCGCCGCCGTGTTCGTGACGACGAATGCGCTCGCGGCGAGACCGCCGGAGGTGAGCGCGCTGCCCGCGTTGAACCCGAACCAGCCGAACCAGAGGAGCGACGCTCCGAGCACCGTCATGGTCGCGTCGTGCGGCGCCATCGCCTCGCCGCTCACGCCCCTGCGTCGCCCGAGGACGAGCGCGGCGACGAGCGCCGAGACGCCGCTCGTGATGTGCACGACGGTGCCGCCGGCGAAGTCGAGCGCACCGAGGCCGCGCAGCCAACCGCCGACGCCCCACACCCAGTGCGCGACCGGGTCGTAGACGAGCGTGGCCCAGAGGAGCGTGAAGACGACGAACGCCTTGAAGCGCTTGCGCTCGGCGAACGCGCCGGTGATGAGGGCCGGCGTGATGATCGCGAACATCATCTGGAACACCATGAACGCCTGATGCGGCACCGTCGCCGCGTAGTCGGGGTTCGGTGCCATGCCGACGCCGCGGAGCGCGAGCCAGTCGAGCCCGCCGATGAGGCCGCCGATGTCCGGACCGAACGCCAGCGTGTAGCCCCAGAGGACCCACTGCACGCTGATGAGGCAGAGGATGAAGAAGCTGTGCATGATCGTCGCGAGGACGTTCTTCTTGCGGACGAGACCGCCGTAGAAGAAGCCCAGCGCGGGCGTCATGAGCATCACGAGCGCCGCCGACGCGAGCAGCCAGGCGGTGTCCCCGGCGTCGATCTTTTCCATGCCCGGTAGCGTGCGCAGGGCGTGTGCCCGGGTCAGTAGCGCATCGGGCGCCGACGGTTGCGGTTCGGTTGTGGGCGCCGCGCAAAGGCCGCGGACCTTTGCGCGGCGCGGGAATCACATGCCCTTGGCGAGTCCGATGACGTTGCCCTCGGGGTCGGCGAAGAGCGCGATCTCGACGGGGCCGGCCTTCATCGGCGGCACCACCGTGCGGCCGCCGAGCTTCTCGACGTTCGCGAGCGTCCCACTCAGGTCATCCGCCTCGATATAGAAGGTGACCATGTTCCGGCCGTCGCGCGACGGACCGATCCCGCCGCCGATGCCGTGTCCGTTCGCCTTGGTGTCGACCATCGCGTAGTCCTGTGGCGCGTCGGTGAGCTTCCAGCCAAAAGCCTTGCTATAGAAGTCGCGGAGCCTGCGATCGTCCTTACCGACGATCTCGAAGTGCGTGACCGGATGTGCCATCTCGTTCCTCCCCTTTGTGATGCGCGGCTGTCACATCTTTTGCGCGGTGTGCTGTCCTGCGCCGGCGTCCGCCTCGCGCCCCTCGGCGATGTTCGTGAGGCGTGGCAGGAAGAAGTCCCACCCCTCGGTGTGCGTGGGGATCGCCGGCTCCGGAAGGCCCCGGTGCACAAGGCGAAGACGCGTGCCCTCTCCCTCCGGCTCGAGATCGATCTCGACCGTGCTGCTGCCGGGCGGCACGATCTCATTGCCCTCCCAGCCCCACGTGAACACGACGCGCCGCGCCGGCACGACCTCGACGTAGTTGCCGACGGCGACGTCCTTGTCGTTCAAGAAGTCGACGCGGAACTTCCCGCCCGGCCGGGGCTCCAGCTCGGCGAGCTTGCCCTTCCAGCGGACGTACTCGCGTGGCTCGGTCAGGAGGCGGAAGACCGTCTCCGGCTTCGCCTGGATGCTGATGACCTTCTCGATGGCTTTCGTGTCAACGGTCACGGCGTGCTCTCCTTTGTTCTTCCTGTTCCGCCGCCTGCTTCAGGAGGCGCAGGTTCTCGTCCCAGTACGACTCGAGGTAGTTGCGCAGCTCGGCGATGCTCTCGGGCCGCGCGCGGTACAGGCGGCGTGTCCCGCTCCGCCGCTCGCTCACGAGGCCAGCCTCCTTCAGCACGCGCAGGTGCTGCGAGATCGCCGGTCGGGTCACCGCGAAGTGCCGGGCGATCTCACCCGCCGCGAGCTCCGACGCCCAGACCAGGCGCAGGATCTCCCGCCGCCTCGGCTCGGCGATGGCGCGGATCGCGGCTTCCATGCCGCTATGTCAGCACGCCCTTACGAAAGTGTCAACTTACATAGCGATGACCCGCCGGGGCTGGGGAACGCCGCAACACCGTTCCACAACCCAAGCGAAACCCAGCGCCCGTTCACCACGGCGGAGGTGGATCGGATGCTCAGCCCGACAACACCTGTGGGGAGTTGATCCGATGACGCTGACCGTTGAGCGCGAGCGACCCGCGACCGCCGCGCCGCCTGCCCCGAAGACTTCGCCCAAGGACGTGCTCTCCATGGCGAAGAAGGAAGCAGTGAAGATCGTCGATCTCCGCTTCGTCGATCTGCCCGGGACGTGGCAGCACTTCTCGATCCCGGTCGAGGAGCTCAGCGAGGCGCTGTTCGTCGACGGCATCGGCTTCGACGGATCGTCGATCCGCGGGTTCCAGCACATCCACGAGAGCGACATGCTGCTCATGCCCGACGCGAGCTCGGCGTTCATCGACCCGGTGCTCGGCGTCAAGACGATGGACATCATCTGCGATGTCGTCGACCCGATCACGCGTCGGCCCTACTCGCGGGATCCACGCCATGTCGCGAAGAAGGCCGAGGAGTTCCTCCCGACGACGGGCATCGCCGACATCGCGTACTGGGGACCGGAGATCGAGTTCTACATCTTCAACTCGCTGCGCTTCGATCAGAGCGCGCACTTCGGTTATTACTTCATCGACTCGGACGAGGGGATCTGGAACTCCGGCGCGAACGGCACGCCGAACCTGGCACACCGTCCGCGCTTCAAGGAGGGCTATTTCCCGGTCCCGCCGGCGGACAAGCTGCAGGACCTCCGCTCGAACATGGTCCGCGCGATGATCGACTCGGGGATCGCCGTGGAGGTCCACCACCACGAGGTCGGCACCGCGGGCCAGACCGAGATCGACATCCGCTTCGGCACGATGGTCGAGACCGCCGACAAGGTGCTCAAGTACAAGTACATCGCCAAGAACATCGCGGCCCAGAACGGCTATGTGGTGACGTTCATGCCGAAGCCGCTCTACGGCGACAACGGCTCGGGGATGCACACCCACCAGAGCCTGTGGAAGGACGGCCGCAACCTCTTCTACGACAAGTCCGGCTACGCGCTGCTCTCCGAGACGGCGCGCCACTACATCGGCGGCCTGCTGAAGCACGCGCCGGCGATCCTCGCGTTCGCCGCGCCCACCACGAACTCGTACCGCCGCCTCGTTCCCGGCTACGAGGCGCCGATCAACCTCGTGTATTCGCAGCGCAACCGGTCGGCCTGCGTCCGCATCCCGACGTACTTCGACAAGCCGGAGGCGCGTCGGCTCGAGTTCCGCGCACCGGACCCCTCGTGCAACCCGTACCTGTCGTTCTCGGCGTGCCTCATGGCCGGACTCGACGGCGTCATCAACAGGATCGAGCCGCCGACGCCGATCGACGAGGATCTGTACGAGGGCGAGCACCGTTCGGTGAAGCAGACGCCCGGCTCGCTCGAGGAGGTGCTGGACGCGCTCGACGCGGACCGCGACTTCCTCATGCGCGGCGGTGTGT
Organism: Candidatus Limnocylindria bacterium; assembly: GCA_035281485.1. GTDB lineage: Bacteria > Chloroflexota > Limnocylindria > P2-11E > P2-11E > CF-39. Next base: position 6,167 of record DATEDV010000314.1, read on the forward strand.
TCACCGAGGACCTCATCGAGGAGTGGCTCGGCTTCAAACGTGCAAGCGCCAAGCAGGTGGCGCTGCGACCGCACCCGTACGAGTTCTATCTATATAGCGACGTGTAGGCAGGAGCGAGCGACCCGATGTGGGGCGACGTCAAATAAGGAGGCTCAGATGACAGCGGTGGTGCAGTGGCGTGAGGCGGGGAATGGCAAGCACTGGGCGCAGCGTGCGCTCCCCGAGCCGCCGCGGCATCGCCGCGTGTCGAAGAGCGCCACTCCTCCGCGCGACGACGTCGGACGCGATCTCGAGGATTGGCTGGACGATCTCACGGTCGCGAGCACGCACGACGCCGACTGACCGCGCCTAGCGTCAGCCCGTGGACTGGATCCGGGTCGTCACCGGTTCCAGGACGTACTGCGGAGGCTGATCCGTGTCCGCCGGCCGCTCAGGCCGCGCTGCGCGCCCTGAGCTCGCCGGTCATAGGAAAGGCCTGCAGCACCGCAGCGAGCGCAGCGACCCAGTAGGCCACAAAGGGCGTGACGCCGCCCGCCGCGGCCGTCACGAGGTACACGACAACGAGCGCGGCGCCGGCGACCAGCGCGATGCGTGAGCCGCGCCAGACCATCGCGCCGAGCACGCCGAATGCGAGCGCCGCCGGGATGTCCAACGGCTCGACGATGCCGCGCTCGCGGTACGAGATGAACGCGTTGAGCGCGAACAGCGCCGCCGGGATCGAGAGCGCGATGGCCGCGGCGCCAAGGCGGATGCGATCCATCGGTCGATCCTAGCTT
>DATEDV010000315.1:0-13519 GCA_035281485.1 Candidatus Limnocylindria bacterium
TCGGCCGCGTGGGGGCCGTGGGTCTCGGTGCTGGCGAGCTGCGACTCGGTCGAGGACGTAGCGCGCGCGTGGGCTGCTGGCTACGCGCCGGCGCTCGCGGTGCCGACCTTCCCGAACGGGAACAAACAGTGGCGCGTCGGCAAGCGGCTGCGCGCGATCCCTTGCCCGGTCGAGTCGGGCGCGCATCTCACGTGCGCGACGTGCCGGCTCTGCATGCGGGACCTCGATCTCCGGATGTCGAGGCTCGTGATCGCGTTCGCCGAGCACGGACCCGGCGTCTCGGCACGCACGCACCTTCGGGTGCTGAACGGAGGCGCGGATGCTGGCTGACGCCGGAGTGCTCGCGACGATCGCGTGGCTGCTGTTCGGGTTCGCGGTGCTGGTCCTGTTCTCGATGTGCATGTGGCTGGGCTTCCGCCTGGCCGTGCTGCTGGTCGGTTGGCTGATGGAGGTCGAAGAACGATGAAGATCGAGATTCCGAAGTCGCTGCGCGTGCCGAAGTCGGTGCGTCGCCTGTTCCGCACCGCGGCGAAGGGCTCCACGAAGGGGGCCGCGGTCTCGGCCGAGTTCGGTTCGCGCTGCTCGCTCGCCAGGCGCGCGAAGCTCGACCCTGCGTTCCGTCGTGCGCATCCCGAGATCACGCCGGAGCCGACGAAGGCGCAGCTGCGCGCCGAGGAGAAGGCGCGCCCCCTCGCGAAGCTGTGGGAGGCCGACCAGTGAGGTCGGTCGAGCCGCTCTCGGTCGTTCAGGCGCGAGCGCTCGCTCGTCGAGCGTTCGTGACGCTGTGGCAGTCCGGCGCGATGACGCCGACGACCGCGTGTCTGTGGCTTCGGAAGCACTTCGACGGCGTCGAGTCGGTCGACTCGCTGACGATCGACGAGTGCGAGCAACTCGCGCGTCGCGTCGCCGACTTCTGGGCGGAGCGCAACGCGTCGCGGTGCCCGTCGTGTCGCGTGCCGGTTCGACAGGCGCACGGCCACGTGCTCGTCGACGGAGTTCTGTTCCATCTGCGCTGCGTGCCGCCGCGCGAGGCGGTGGCGTGATGGCCGTCGAATCGTCGGCGCCCGCTGTCGCGGTGTCGCGGCGTATCTCGCCGAGTTGCGAGTACGTCGCCGGCATCGGGCTCCACGTCCGCGAGTCCAACGGCGTTCGCTCGGCTCTCGTGTGGCTGACGAAGGAGCAGGCCTCGAAGCTCGCGTGCACGCTGCTCGCGTACGCAGACGTCCGACCGTGATTCCCGAGATTCCATCCTGCATGGACCACCAAGAACAGGAACAACCGCAATGACTCTCCACATCGTCAAGAGCACGGACCGAATCGAGGTCCAGACCATCACTCTCCTGATCTACGGCTCGCCCGGCATAGGCAAGACGTCGATCGCCTTCACGGCCGAGTCCCCTCTCCTGCTCGACGTCGATCGAGGTGCCCACCGCTCCGGCTTCCGGAAGGACTCGGTCCGAATCGAGAAGTGGTCGGACGTCTCGTCGATGACGGCCGCCGACCTCGCCGACTACAAGACGATCATCGTCGACACTGTCGGCCGCCTGCTGGACGTGATGTCGGCCGACATCATCCAGAAGAACCCGAAGATGCAGGGGTACGGCGGCGCCCTGTCGCTGCAGGGCTACGGCGCGCTCAAGGCCGCGTACGCGACGTGGCTCGGCTCGCTCGCGTCGATGGGCAAGGACGTGGTGCTCGTCGCCCACGATAAGGAGGACAAGAAGGGCGACGAGCTGATCGTGCGCCCCGACATCCAGGGCGGCAGCTACGGCGAGGTGTTCAAGCGCGCCGACGGCATCGCGTACATGTACCGGTCGGGCCGCTCGACGGTGCTCGACTTCTCTCCGACCGATCGGTGGATTGGGAAGAACGCTGCCGGCTTCGAGCCGCTGACGGTTCCCGACTTCAATCAGCGCGGCGACTACTTCGCGACCGTGATCGCCGACACGAAGGCGGCGATGAACCGCATGAGCGAAGACCAGCAGCGCGTCGTCGCCGAGATCGCGGCGTGGCAGGAGCGCGCCGAGTCGGCGGCGTCGGCCGCTGACGTGAACGCGCTCGTGACCGAGGCCGGCGCCCTCGCGCCCCCGGTCGGACCGCAGGCGAAGTTCGCGATCGCGACTCGGGCGAAGGCGCTGAACCTCGAGTGGAAGGGTGCCAAGGGCAAGGGCAACGGCGCGTACGTCGAGACCACGGCGCAACAGCGCGACCTGTCGGACGCGGGGGCGCCGTGATCACGGTCCGCGCCAGCACGCTCGACTCGTTCGGGCTCTACATGGACCCGGACGTCAACTTCATCTCGACCGAAGAGATGGACGCACGGATCGCGCGCGGTGCTGCCGACGGGGGCTCGACGTCCGAGGCGGCAGCGCTCGGGACCGCGTTCCACGAGGCCGTAGCTGGCACGTACGTCGGCGCCATCCTGTTCGACCCGGCGACGATCACGAAGGCGCGGCGCGGCCTCGGTGGCGTTCCGTCCGAGGTGTACGGGAGCACGATCGTCGACGTCGACGGGACGCCGGTGCGGCTCACCGGCCATGCCGACTACCTGCTCGGGCTCAAGCTGCTCGACTTCAAGACGAGTCGGAAGCCGATCCCGCCTGACCGGCACGCCGACTCGCTGCAGTGGCGTGCCTACTGCGTGATCTTCGGAGCCGAGTGCGTGACGTACCGGCACGTGCAGCTCGACGATGACGACGATGGGGTCGTCTACGCGAAGTCGATCGACGACGTCGTGATGTACCCGTACCCGAAGCTGCGCGACGACGTCGTGCAGGCCCTGCGCGCGCTCCTCGAATACGCGAGGACGCGCGGGATTCTCGAATCGATGGACGACAGCGCGGCATAGCGCGCGAGGAGAACAACACACCATGGCCAGCAAGAAGAACGACAACGGCAAGGCGGACGCCATCGAGTCCGCCACCACCCCGAGCGACCGCGGCGAGCGTCGCGTCATCGTCCGCACGAAGGGCCCGGCCGGCGTCCACTACGGCACGCTGATCGACTACGTCGACCACGGCGAAGTCGCGACCGTCACGCTCGTGCAGAGCCGCCGGCTGTGGCACTGGAGGATCGAGCAGCCCGGATCGACCGGCTCGATCTCCGACCTCGCGGTGCACGGCCCTGGTGCCGGGTCCCGAATCGCGCCCACGGTTCCTCGCGTCGTCGTCCAGGGCGCGTGCGAGGTCGTCGACTGCACACGCGAGGCCGCCGACGCCATCGACGGGTGGGGCCGATGACCGGCGACGGCTCCGGCGACGGCTCCGGCTACGGCTACGGCTCCGGCGACGGCTCCGGCTCCGGCTACGGCGACGGCTCCGGCTACGGCTCCGGCTACGGCGACGGCTCCGGCTCCGGCTACGGCGACGGCTCCGGCTCCGGCTCCGGCGACGGCTCCGGCTCCGGCTCCGGCTCCGGCGACGGCTCCGGCTACGGCTACGGCGACGGCTCCGGCTCCATCGCGAACGTCGGCACGTTCGTCGTCGCGGTCGATGGGTCGCGCGTCGTCGTGGGTTGCCAGTCGCACTCGCTCGCGTGGTGGCGGCAGCACTGGCCCGACTTGGCGCGCGCGCACCTGCTCGACCATGACGAGTGCCAACAGGCCCTGATGCTCGTCGAGGCCTATCTCGAGCTCGCGAAGGAGGCCGCGTAGATGGCACGACCCAAGACGAAGAAGACGCCCGCGAAGCGCCGCGGGTTCAAGCCGAAGGCGAGCTCGCGAGAGCCCGCGGAGCAGCTGGAGGTGAAGGGCACGGAGCGAGCGCGCGTCCCGGTGCTCGAGCGCCTCGATCGCGAGCTGACGGCCGCGAAGGCCGACCAGAAGGCCGCGAGCGAGACCGCGAAGCAGAAGCAGAAGCGGATCGCCGACGAGCTCCGGAAGCTGCCCGACGAGTACGGCGGGAAGTACCGCACCGACGAGGGGCGGCTGCTCTCGGTCGAGCTGAAGGACATCGTGAAGTCGCGGCCGACGAAGAAGCCGGCGAAGAAGCGGCGCAACGCGCAGCCCGAGGCGCAGGCCTGACCGATGGCGTGGTCGGTCGAGACGCTCGACGGGACGCCGATCGCCACCACGGTGGTGGTCGGCCCCCTGCCCTCCTTCGGTGACGAGCTCGTCTTCGAGGACGACGATCGCTACCGCGTCCTCGCGGTAGAGCACCGGATCGGTTCGCTCGTTGCCGGTGAGCGGATCTCGCAAGCGGTCGTGATTGTCGACCGCGACGACGAGCACTCGATCGGAGCCGCGATGCGGAGGGTCCGTCGGCAATGATCCTTGGGCTCGATCCGGCGACCTCGTGCGGGTTCGCCGTCCTGCGACCGAACGGCACGCGCGTGCAATCCGGCGCGTGGGACCTGTCGCCGATGCCGACCGAAGGCGAAGGCGTCGACACGGGGTCGCGCTTCTGGCAGCTCCACGATCACCTCGATCGGCTGCTCGTCACGTGGCCGAAGATCTCGCGCGTCGCGTACGAGCGGATCGGCGGCCAGGTGAAGTCGCAGGACGTCGCGCTCGTGCTCTACGGGCTCGCGGCGCACGTCGAGTCGTGGGCGTCGAAGAACTCGCTCGAGTACCGGCCGTTTGCGCCGGCTGAGGTGAAGAACGCCGCGGGGCTGAAGGGCAACGCGGAGAAGCACGAGATGGTGGCGGCGGCGGAGCGCGTGTGGGCTCCGCATTCCGTCGAGACATCCGACGAGGCCGACGCGCTGTTTTGCGCGCTCGCGCTGCTGAAGGAGGGTACGTGAGCGACGGAAGTTCGATCGAGTGGTGCGACGCGACGTGGACGATCGCGGTCGGGTGCACGCGCGTGTCGTCCGGGTGCGACCACTGCTACGCGGCGACGTTTGTGCACCGCGGCCTGCACGAGACGCACCGCGGGCTCACGAAGCTGCGCCCGAAGGACGCATCGCGCCCCGGCGTCGACTGGAACGGCACGGTGCGCACGCTGCCCGTGCGCCTCGCCGATCCGCTGCGGTGGCGGAAGCCGCGGCGCGTGTTCGTCGGGTCGATGACGGACCTGTTCCACCCCGCGATCCCGTTCGAGTACGTGGCGGCCGTCTTCGGGGTGATGGCCGCGTGCCCGCAGCACACGTTCCTCGTGCTGACGAAGCGACCGCAGCGCGCGCGCGAGTTCTTCGCGTGGCTCGACGCGAGCGCGGGGCCCAAGGACGAGCAGTACGGACGCCAATACGACGAGCTCGACGTGTGTGCCGACGCGGCCGCGCGGGCCGAGCGCGAGATGGTCGGCGACCCGTGGATGATCTCGGAGCGGCTCAGCGAGCGCCGCCTTCCGTGGCCGCTGCCGAACGTGCACCTCGGCACGAGCGTCGAGGATCAGGCCACCGCCGACGAGCGCATCCCGGCGCTGCTGCAGTGCCCCGCCGCGCTGCACTGGGTGAGCGCCGAGCCGCTGCTCGGACCTGTCGACTTCGGCGCGATCGTTCCGCGCTACCCCGACAACGGTGCGCACCTGTCGTGGGTCGTCGTGGGCGGCGAGTCCGGCCCCGGCGCGCGGCCGTTCCATGTCGAGTGGGCGCGATCGATCGTGCGTCAGGGCCGGGAGGCCGAGACGCCGGTCTTCGTGAAGCAGCTCGGCGCGAAGCCCTTCGACCAGATCGGCCCGGTGCGCCGCGACTTTCCGGAGCTCGATTCGAAGGGCGGCGACATCGAGCGATGGCCCGCGGACCTCAGATGCAGGGAGCTGCCGCGATGATCGCCGTGCACCGCATTCCCGATCGCTCGTGCAAGGCGAAGGGGCGCGCGAAGGCCGAGGTCGTTGGCCACGCGCTCGTCGACGACGACATGCTGCCGGATCTACGTCGTCACTTCTGGACGATGCACGACGGCTACGCCGTGCGGCACGAGCGGGGACGCAAGGTGTTCATGCACCACGACGTCGCCGGTCGGCAGCCGGGCATGGACGTCTCGCACGAGAACGCGAACAAGCTCGACAACCGTCGCGCGAACCTGCGCCACGTCACACGCGGGGAGAACATGCGCAACCCTGCCGACGGCGCGACGGTCGCTCTGAAGAGCAACCGGTATCGCGGAGTGACGAGAGACGACCGCTCGCGCAGCCTCGCGCGACCGTGGCGCGGCAAGGTCACGGTGGACGGTCGCACCTACCAGACGTCGCGATTCGCCACACCGGAGGAGGCACGCGACGCACTTGAAGCTCTGCGCCTCCGCGTGCGCGAGGTGCCGACGTGAAGGCGGTCGACCTCTTCGCGCATCGCGGCTGGGCGTCGTTCGACGCTCGCGTTTCCGTCCTCGCGAACGGATGCCACGTGTGGATGGGGCATCGCAACAGCCGCGGCTACGGCGTCGTCGCAAAGGAGCTCCGAGGTGTCCGCTACCGTCTGCTCGCGCACCGCGTCAACTACGAGCGTCACGTCGGTCCGATCCCGCTCGGGCTCACGCTCGACCACACGTGTCGCAACACGAGTTGCGTCAACCCTGCGCACCTCGAACCGGTGACGCGCACGGAGAACACGCGACGTCAGATGTCAGCCATCCACGGTTCCGACCCGGGTCGCGTCTGCAAGCGGGGGCATCGCGGCGAGTACCGCATCGATCCGAAGAGCCTGAAGCTGTGGTGCAAGGGCTGCCACCGGGATCGCGCGCGCGAGCTCGCGGAGCGGAGGGCGAGCTAGATGGCCGAGCGGCTCTACTTCAAGCTGTGGCGCTCGTGGTGGACGGGCGAGTCGCACGTCGAGGCCAGCGCAGACGCACTCGCGATCGGACCCGTGCTGATGTCGTTCGTGCGCTGGTCGCCTGGCCGCGACGACGGGTGGGCAGTCGACGAACGGGATCGCGCGATCTCGACGTCCGCGATCGCGAGGCGTGCGAAGTGGACGACGAAGCGCGCGGCCGATGCCCTCGCCGAGCTCGTCGACCTCGGGACGTGCGGGCAGCGAGCCGATGGGGCCTGGGGCTTCCCGAAGTTCGGGCCGTTCCAGGAGACGGCCGACGCGGCCCGGAAACGTCGCCATCGTGTCCCCGGACATTCCGCCGGACTGTCCGCGGCCATAGTGGAAGTGGAAGCGGAAGATGAATTAAGACCCCCTACCCCCGCAAGCGGGGCTCGTCGACGTGGTCGATCGGAGCCCACACCTCGCACGGCGAGTCTGCTGCCGGACGAACCGACTGCGAGCACACCAGCGGAGTCGCCCGTCGATCGGGCAACGGCTGACGTCCTGGCGTACCTGAACCGCGTCCTTGCCGGGCTGGGCGAGCCGGGGAGGTTCCGCGACGGGCAGTTCATCCGGGCCCGGCTGGCCGGCGGAGCGACCGAGGACGAGCTCCGGCTGGTCATCGACGCCCGGGCCGACGAGTGCCGGCGTAAGCCGGACGCGCTCCGGCACCTGAACCCGAAGACCCCCTTCCGGCCCGGCAACTGGGAGACGGCGCTCGCCCACGCTCGGGCCTGGCGGCGGACCTCGCGGCCGAGCGGGCCACGGCTCGACGTCGGGCCCGAGGAGCTCGAGCTCCGCCGGCAGGAGGCCGAGGCGTGGGACGCGAAGCGACGCGAGGGGGCCGAGCATGGCTGACCCGCGCATGTTCCCGCCCGGGACCCGCGTCTCGCCGAGTGGCCGCGTCGTCGTGGCGCCGTGTGGTCGGCGCGTGACCGTCGGTGGCCCGACCGCGACCGAGTTTCGCAAGGGGCACTGTTCGTGGTGCGGCCGCGAGGTCCCGAAGCCGCGGCGCTCGTGGTGCAGCGACGAGTGCGTCGCCGAGTTTTGGGACCGCGACTCGAACACGATCCGATCGCGCGTCCTGCAACGCGACAAGGGCAAGCCGTGCGCGATCTGTGGGGCGGAGCGCTTCTGCCCCGAGGTCGACCACACGGTGCCGATCATCGAGGGCGGGCACCCGTGGGACCTCGCGAACCTGCGGACGATCTGCGACGTCTGCCACAAGGCCGAGACGAGGGCGCTCGCGCGTCGACGCGCGGAACGTCGAGCCGAAGAGCGCCGCGCCGGCGACCCGCAGCTCGCTATTCCGGAGGCCGAGTGATCGCCGACGTGAAGGCCGAGCGCGCGGTGCTGGGCGCGATCCTGCTGCGCCCCGACGTGCTGAACGACGTCGTGCACCTGGTCGCCGAGGACGACTTCTCGGACCCAAAGCACGCGGCGGTGTTCCGCGCGATCGCGAAGGTCGCAAACCGCGGCGACACGATCGACATCGTGACGCTCGAGCGCGAGCTCGAGGTCGCCGAGCGGCTCCGCATGGTCGGTGGAGGCGCGGCCCTCTCGGAGCTCGCTGGCGACGCGGTCGGGGCGCGTGCGGTCGTCCGGCATGCTCGCCAGGTCCGCGACCTCGGAGTCGCCCGGCGGCTCTACGTGGCCGCGATGGACGTGCGCGACGCGGCGAGCGAGGCCGTCGCCGATCCGGTCGCGTGGGTGGAGCGGCAGGCGGCACGACTCGCCGACGCGGCGAAGCTCCACCGCGAGGACACGGCGCAGCGTGTCGGTGCCCTGCTGCCTGGCGCGATGCAACGGCTGCAACGTCGCGCCGCCGGCGAGGAGCTCGGCACGCCGTACGGCTACCCGGACCTCGACGTGATCACCGGCGGCATGGTGCCCACGGAGTACGTCGTGCTCGCGGCGCGGCCGTCGTGCGGGAAGTCGGCGCTCGCGATGCAGATCGCATGGCAGGTCGCGGTGCGCGAGCGCGTGCCGGTCCGCGTGCACTCGCTCGAGATGAACGACGCGCAGCAGGTCGACCGTCTGTTCGCGCAGATCGGCCGTGTGAATCACGGGTCGCTGCGGACCGGGCGGCTCACCGCGATGGACATGGAGAACATCCTCGGCGCGGCGAAGCGGCTGCACGAGGCGCCGCTGTGGCTCGACCAGACTCGGGGCTTGACGATCGGCGAACTCTCGTCGCGCGTCAGGCAGTGGCGACGTGACCCGCAGGCCGGCGGGGCTCACGAGCGCGCTCTGGTCGTCGTCGACTACCTGCAGCTCGTCCGACCGTCGCGGCGATCGAGCTCGCGCGAGCAGGAAGTCGCCGAGGTGAGCGGCGCACTGCAGACACTCGCGGGTCAGACCGGGTGCTCGCTCGTCGTACTCGCGCAGCTGTCGCGCGAGGTCGAGAAGCGCGGAAAGTCGGCGAAGCCGATGCTGTCGGACCTGCGTGAGTCCGGCGCGATCGAGCAGGACGCCGACACGATTCTCTTCGTCCACCGGCCGGACCGCTCCGACGAGTCGGTCTCACCGGGGACGAGCGAGCTCATCGTCGCGAAGGCGCGCAACGGGGAGACCGGCGCAGTGCCGCTGCACTTCGTCGGTCGACTGGTGTCGTTCGAGTCCGTCGAGAGGCGGAGACAGGAGCACAGGGGATGAACTGGCACGCTGCAATCGAAGAACGGATCGCAACGCTCGATCGGCTGATCGCGCAGCACGAGTCGAACGCGGAGCACCACAAGGGACTCGGACAGCTGCACCGGGTCGTCGACGAGCTCGCGCTCGCGCGAGGGTACGCGCAAGGGAAGCAAGAGCTGCGACGTCTGCAGTCGCTCAACACGGAGCGTGGCGCATGAGCGGCACACGAGGTCCGGTCGGCGTCGACTGGGATGAGCAACCGCTCGGGCTCGTGCCCGACAGCGTGCTCGCGTACCAGAACGACGTGGGGATCACGGCGGTGCAGAAGGCCCGCCTCAAGCGCGGCATCGGGGCACCGGTCGGCGCGCACATGAAGCTGAAGGTGATGCCCGACCACGAGGTCGCGCTACTGCGCGAGTTCCCGGGCGCGCCACTGCACGTCGCGATTCACCTCGCGCTGCAGCAGTGGGCGGAGGCCAGCAAGATATGACGTCCCTCGAGCACTGCATCGTCCTGCACCGCGTGGTCGCTGCGGTCGCGCACGAGATGCTCTACACCGAGGACGAGCTCCGGTGCGGGACGACAAAGCCCGTCGCGCGCGCGCGGCAGCTCGCGTGGTGGCTGACACGCGAGATCACCGGGGCCACGTACCCGGACCTCGCGCGGATCGTGAGCCGCGACCGGACCACGTTGATGCACGGGTGCCAGAAGATCGCGAGCCTACTGCACGTCGACGCAGCGCTCGCGCGGCAGATGCGGAGCGTGATCGCGAGGCTCGACGTGCAGCAGCGGGCGCGGATGAGCCCGGCGGAGGCGGCGGCCGAATGACGCTGCCGATGTTCGAGTCGCGCGACATCGTCGTCGACGACCGCGACACGTGGTGCACGCCGCAGGAGGTCGTCGACGCGCTGCTGCGCTTCTGGCCGGACGGGCCCGACCTCGACCCGTGCACGAACGAACGCTCGATCGTGCCGTGCCGCCGGCGGTACACGCTCGCCGACTGCATCGAGCCGCAGCACCAGGAGTGGCGCGCTGACGACCGCATCTACTGCAATCCTCCGTTCAGCGACACAGCCCCGTGGGCGCGGCGGATGTCGATGCACACGGGCGCCGTAGTCGGCTGCGTCCTCGCCGACCCGAGTGTGTCGTGGTGGCGCGACATCTGGTCGGCGGATGCGATCTGCTTTCCGGACCACCGAGTGAAGTTCCTGCCGCCGCCGGGCGCGAAGTCGACGTCGTTCGATCGCCCGATCGCGCTGCCGCTGTGGTGCTCGACACGAGACCACAGCCGCGAAGTTCAGCTGCATGCGTTCGAGTGGGCCTTCGGGTCGCTCGGCAAGGTGGTCCACCTGTAGACGGCCGCGAGGCCAGGAAGACGAGACGATGGGACAGCGACAAGCAACGACGACGGTGTGCGATCGGCCAGGGTGCGAGAAGCGGGTCACGGACAAGGGCTCGAAGATGGTGATGCAGAACGGCGACCTCGTGTTCCTCGCGCCGGCCGACCAGGTCGACGAGGGGGTGCCGAGCGCCGACCTGTGCCGCGAGTGCACGCAGCAGATCGGCAACGCGTGGAACCGCAAGGCCGGCGACGAGCCGAAGGACGACAGCGAATGAAGACGTTCGGCATCTGGGCGTGGCGCCCGACCGCCGCCGATCTCCGACTCGCGCGCGAGATCGGCTTCGACCGCGTCGACATCATGGTGAACGAGCTGTCGAAGCAGCGGACGCCGATCAGCTTCGCCGAGTCGCTCTCGATCTCCGCGGACGCGCTCGTCGGCAGTGCGAAGGCGGCGCTCGACCTCGGGTTCCGCGAGGTCCACTTCACCGCGTGGGCGATGCCCCACGTGACGTACATGGCGTACGCGGGCGACAACCTGCAGCACCTGTGCGGCCTCGCAGGCGCGCACGGCATCTTGCTCGACGCCGAGGAGCCGTGGACGCAGGCGGGCAAGCCCGACTACGGCTCGGCGGCCTCGACGTTCTTCGCGCAGGCGAAGGGATGCCGCGTCGGCGTGACCGGCATCGGGTGGTGCGACACCGACAAGCTCGGGCCGCTGATGCGCAACGCCGACTACGGATGCCCGCAGGTGTACGTGGTGCGCGAGCGCCGAGTGAAGGTGCTCTCGCACGCCGGCATCCCGGCCGTGCTGAAGCACTGGGCGCAGTTCGGCAAGCCGCTGCACGTCGGGCTCGCCGCGTACGCGCAGGCCGGCATCGAGGGTCACACGACCAAGTCCGCGATGCGCACGACACTGCAGGCGGTCGAGTCCGCGTGCGACGGCGTCTCGTACTGGTCGCTCCGGCAGGTGAAGGGCAACGCGCTCGTCCGCGAGACGCTGCGCAAGATGATCGCCGACTCGCGTGCGGCGGAAACGAGGGTGGCATGAACAAGCACGACACAGCAGTCGCGATCGCCGACCAGATCTTCGACTCCATCGTCGAGGTCGCGTGGATGGCCATCCAGCTCCGACGCAAACAGGCGTGCTGGTGGAGGGTCTACTACGCGAAGCGCCTCGCGATGGCGCATCCGATCGGTCGTCCGTGGTGGCGCCTGAAGTTGAAGCGGGCGACGGCCCAGTGCGCAGCGAACCGCCACTGCGGAGTGATCGAGGACAAGCTCGCGAAGATCTGGGGTCCGAGCACGCGGGTCGTGCTCGTGCTGCTCGCGTTGCTCGGCGGCTGCGTCGTCGAGGACATGCCGGCCGAGTGCGAGAACGTCTGGCCCGACTGCGAGGGCATCGGCAACGCGTGCATCGACGGTGCGTGCGTCTCGGTCTCGCTCGAGTGCAACGCCTCCGAGGAGTGCCAGCCCGGCTACGTATGTGGGGACACCCGCGCGTGCTCGCTGCCGTGCGACAGCCGGGCGGGATGCCAGGGCGGACTCGTGTGCCGGCCGGAGCTCGGCTACTGCAGCGACCCGTGCGACTCCGACGACGACTGCGACCTGGCGCCCGGTGCGGTCTGCGACCTCGACATCGGGGTATGCTGGTACGAACCCGGGGGCTCATGAGCACAGACGACCAATCGACCACCGTCCTCGCGCACGACCCGGACATCGGTCCGATGCAAGCCGTCGTGCTGCCGGCGACCAGCATCGTGCTCGAAGGCGTGCCGGTCGTCTGTGACGTCGGCCGCGAGCTGCTCATCGTCGCGCCGGGCACGACGCCGAACGAGATCGTGTTCGCGATCTGGGAACACCATCGGAAGCACGGACAGCGGCCGCGCGCCGTGATCCTTCCGATGCCGGAGGCACCGTGATCATCTGCAGCCCAGAGACGTACGAGCTGTTCGCCTGGTACCACGTCGAGGACTGCGCGAGATGCATCCGCCGTGCGAGGCTCCGCGGCTGCATGCTCGGATGGAGGCTGCCGCGATGACGCTCGATCGCACGAAGCCGCCACCGGGCGCAGAGATGGACCACCGCTACACGACGGACGGCGACGAGTACGTCGTCCGCATGGGAACCTTCGCGTTTTCTCCCGACCCAGCGGAGTGCCTGCGTCTCGCCTGGGAGGCCTACGACCGCATCACCCTGCCCGCGCGCGTGGCCCTGCTGCGGGAACTCGCGGCGGAACTGCAGGAGGGCGGGAGACTCGAGGACATTGCCACGCGCGCGTCGGGCGTATGGGAAGCCGTCGAGCGCTTACACGACGAGTTGACGGCGCGCGCCGATGCGCTCGGGACGGCTACTCCAGAGCCGCCGTGATGCCCGTGCGCACGATCCGGATCGCCTGCCGCGGAGCGTTGAGCGGCGCGGCGTCGGTCGTACCGTCGGCATCGATCGCGAACGGGTCCGGCCACGCCGCGGTCGGGTCGCCGGCCGGAAGCGTCGAGCCGTTGCTCTCGCGCGACTGGTACTCGGTGTCGACGCCGAAGCCCTGCTCGTCGCAGAAGTCCGACCACGCGCGCCCGTCGTCGCCCCAGTGGTCGAGCGAGCAGTCGGTCGCGGTGCCGTTCTCGTCGTAGACGAACTGCAGCGACGTCGCCGCGGTCCCGCCCGCGCGGCCGCAGTTCCACGACGTCGCGAGCACGTTGCCGGACATGAACGAGTCCGAGACGTCCTGCGGGCTGACGAGCGTGTGCGTGTTGAAGCCCGAGGCCGCCGACACACCGAAGGCTCCGACCGACTGCAGGCGCACCGCGGCGTTCAGCGACGGGAACTCGGGCACGTCCGCCGCATCCCAGTAGTAGAGCG
>DATEDV010000316.1:0-8219 GCA_035281485.1 Candidatus Limnocylindria bacterium
CGAGGTAGCTCAGTTGGTAGAGCAATGGTCTGAAGAACCATGTGTCGCCAGTTCAATTCTGGCCCTCGGCACAGATTGGCATGGCCCATGCGCGAGTCCCGCGGCGTGCCGCAGAGGCGGTCTAAGGGTCGCTTTCCCGTAAGGCTGCTTGCCCTTCTCTTGGTCGCGCTGACCGCGTGCTCTAGTCCACTCGTTCCGACCTCGAGCGAGCCCGGCGCTTCCGCGGCGGCGCAGAGTCCGACCCCCTCGCCGACACCGCGTCCGCTTGTCGATGTTCGATCGGTGGGCAACTTCGGCAGAAGCGTCGCGGCGAGCGGCGCATTCAGCGGGCCGGGCAAGTCGCAGATCGCGGTCGTGCAGGACGAAAAGCGCGATCAGAGCCTGAAGATAACCATGCGCGAGGCCAACGCCGATGGCGAAACGTTCTCCGAATCGACGTGGCTGACGCTCGGACCGCGCTCCTTCAATCTCGATCGCGCGAAGTTCGTCGTAGCGGATGCCACGTTCGATGGCAACGACGACCTGGTCGCGCTCTTCGACTGGGGCGAGCACCGCTCGACGCTGTTCGTCTTCAAGTCGACCGGCAGCGCGTTCATGCCGCCGGAGCAGTGGTGGCTTGGCGAAGGATATCTGTGGAGTCGCGCGCGTTACGTGCTTGCCGGTAAGTTCTCGGCGAACGGCCGCGATTCGCTCGTCGTCGCGTACCAGAACCCGGACTTCGAGCTGCGCCTGCATCACTTCGAGTCCGACGGCGCGAAGTTCACGTTCCACGGGAGCCAGGGCTCATACCGCTCCGGCCCCGGGCAGTTCGACGTGTCCCGGATGCGCTTCGCGGTCGGCCGCTTCACGCGCAACACCGGCCTTCAGCAGATCGCGGCGCTCTATCAGGGCGACAAGGAGCGCGTGCGCATCAGCCTGTTCGATCCCTCCGCCGATGGATTCGCGCTCCAGTCCAACGTGTACGAGACGAACGAAGGCGAGTACGACCTGGGTCGCGCGTCGATCGTCGCGGCCGACGCGACCGGCGACTACAAGGACGATCTGATCTCGATCTACGGAGAACCGGATGGCAGTGCGCGTGTCCACGTCTTCGACGCCGGCGCGACATTCCGTCCGGCGAACAGCTGGAGCGGATGGGCGTCGCTACCGGCCGTTTCGACGTGTGCGGGCGCGACCGCGGCGCTCGTCGGGGACTGGAACGGCGACCGTCGGGTCGATCTGCTCGGTCTCGCGCCCACGGACGGCGTCGCGGCTCGCAGCACCGTTCTCAGGAATATGGGTGGATCGTTCAAGCTCACCGCGACGAACGAAGAGGTGCTGTGCCCGCGCTGGCCGCTCACCGGGATGCCGCTCGCCGGTGGCTCGGCCACGAAGCGTCCCCTCTACGTGAAGATCGACAACAACCCCACGGCGCGACCGCACTACGGGATCACCAAGGCCGATCAGGTGTACGAGTGGCTGGTGGAAGGTCTGACGACGCGCCTCGCCGCCGTGTACCAGTCACGCGATCCCGACGTCCTCGGCTCCGTCCGCAGTGTGGGGATGACCGACCTGCCCATCGTGCCGAGCCTCGGCGGCGCGCTCGTGTACTCCGGTGGCGGGCCGGAAGAGCTGATGGCCATCCACTACGACGACGCCGTCGCGCATCGCTACATCGATCTCCGTCCCGGCTACGGCTGGGGCTACCGCGTGCCCTTCCGGCCGGCACCGTACAACTACTTCACGACGAATCGCCTGTTGCAGGGCGCGATGGCGGCGGCGCCCGACGCGGATCAGCCCGCGATCGTGCCGGCCTGGGACTTCCTGCCACCGACCGTGACCGATCCTCTCGCCGGCGGATTCAGGGACAGCGTTCCGGCGACAAGCATCACCGTGCCATACCGCGCGCTGTTCGGGGTCAGCTACCGCTACGACGAGGCATCGAAGACGTACGCGCGGTTCAACAACGGCGTGCGCGAGATCGACGGCGAGAACGGCGAGGCGGTCGCCGCGAAGAACATCGTGATCATCCTCACCGCGGTGCACTTCACGACCGCGTTCGGTCTCGATCCGGCGGGAAACCCGAAGCTCGACATGGCGCTGACGGGGACCGGCCCCGCCATCGTGTTCCGCGACGGCAAGCGTGTGGACGCGACCTGGACACGGCCCGACATCTTCGACGTGTTCACGCTGAGCACCGGCGCCGGCGAAGCCGTCCGTCTCGCGCCGGGGCAGACGTGGATCCACGTCGTGCCGAACGATTGGACGATCCCGAGCCAGTAGCGGGGCCCCGCCGGACAGCGCCGACGGGCTAGGTCGCGATGCGCACGAATCGCTCGATCATGGGCGTCACCTGCTCGGGCACTTCGAGCTGATTGAAGTGGCCTGATCCGACGGTCACGCCGACGGTGACGTCTGGTCGCAGTGCCAGCAGCCGTGTTGGATCGTTGCTGCCGCCCGGCCGGGACCGGAGGATGAGTGTCGGTGCGTTGACGGCCGTGAAGGCGCCGACCCCGTTCCACGCCACGACGCCCCGCAGGACCGCGACCGCGATGGACGCTGGCACCGAGCACATGGTCTCGACGACCCGGCGCCGGAGGTGCGGGTCGTCGGTCGGCAGGAACAGCGCCTCGACGTATGCCAGACGTGCTGCCTCCGAGTCCGGGCCTTCGAGCTGCGCGATCAGCGCTTCGAAGACCTGGACGATCGAGGGCAGTGGATCGATCGGGCCCGGGTCCACGCTCACGACCGCTCCGACCAACGAGGGCTCCCGCGCTGCGAGCTCGATCGCGATCATGCCGCCGAGGCTGTGACCCACGATCACCGCCCGCGAGAGGCCGAGCTTGCGGCAGAGCGCGGCTACATCGTCGGCCTGGCTCGGTATGTCGTAGCCATCCTCGGGCCTGTCGGACCTGCCGCAGCCGCGCAGGTCGAGCGTGACGACGCGGTGCGAGGACTTGAAGTGCTCGAACTGCGGCTGGAAGAACGTGTGATCGCAGCACCAGCCGTGGACGAAGACGAGTGGGGGATCGCCTGAGCCAGCTCCGACGTAGTGCAGCCTCACGCCGTCGCGGCTCACCTCGGCCATCGAGACGCGAAGATAGCGTCGAAGTAGGTCGCGCGCAGGCGAATGCTCAACACCGCTGCGGGCAAGACCGTGCGTCTCGCGCCGCGTCGGACGTGGATCCACGTCGTGCGGAACGACTGGACGAGCCCGACTCTGTACCGAGCGCCTCGTGGCGGCGTGACAGGACCACGCTGAGCGCACGCGAACTCGCATCGACCGACGGCCGAGAGAATGAGTCGCCGGGATCCCGGCGAGCACCGCCTATCCGTGGCCTGGCGGAGCGGAAGACGGTGTGGGATTCCAGCGGAGCGGAAGACGGGATTCGAACCCGCGACCCTCTCGTTGGCAACGAGATGCGCTACCACTGCGCCACTTCCGCGTGGAGAACCGAACGCGAGTATAGGCGAGTCGGGACGCGCCGCGGCCCTTGCGCTCACCGTTTGCGGCGGACGGGTGCGACCTTGCGGAAGCGCTCGAGTTCTCGTTCGAGCACAAGCCAGTCCCGACCCAACTTTTTGGCTGGCAGACGTCCCTCTCGTATCCAGCGCCGGACGAGCAACTTGCCGTGGCGCTTGCGCTCACGCGGGCCGGCAGAAAACTTCTTCGGCCTCTCTCGTCGGCGACGCGGTACGACCTGCTGATCGACAACGAGGACGGGTCATACACACGGGTCCAGTGCAAGACGGGCCGCTTTCGCGACGGCTGCATCCGATTCAATGCGTTCAGTATCAGTGGCCACAACACGACGACGAAGCGATATCAAGGCGAGGTCGACGCGTTCGGCGTGTACTGCCCACAGATCGGGGAGACGTACCTGGTGCCCATTGCAGCTCTCAGCGCCGCGGGTACGGTCGGCTGGCTGCGAGTCTCGGCAGCGCGCAACGGTCAGCACCGCGGGATCAGGCTGGCCGACCGATATCGTCTCGAAGCACGGAACCAGGCGGAACCGCTTGGTGCGCATCACGATTGACGTCGCCACTTGCAGGTCGCCGTCGCTGACCGGCGGGGTACGTACTCAACAGTTCGACTATCCGTAGTCGCTACGGTATCCGCGTGGCTCTCGTTGTTACGACACCCTCGGCTCCGCTGGACGAGAGCGCCCTGTCGCGGGGCGTGCGCCGGCTCGCCCGCACCGAGCCGCGTTTCGCCTACGTCCTGAAGCGTTACGGCCCGCCGCCGCTCTGGCCGCGCGAACCCGGCTTCCGGACTCTCGTTCTCCTCATGCTCGAACAGCAGGTCTCGCTCGCCCAGGGCCGCGCGATGTACGCGCGGATCGCGGACGCGACCGGGACCGTCATGCCCGCCACCGTTGCGCGGCTCGGCGAGCCGGGCCTTCGCGCGCTCGGCGTGACGCGTCAGAAGTCCGCGTATCTGACGGCTCTCGCGATGCAGCTCGAGCGGCGAACGCTCGATCTCGATGCGATCGCCGCCCTGCCCGACGTCGACGCGGAAGCCGAGCTCGACGCGCTACACGGCGTCGGCCCATGGACGGCGCAGTGCTATCTCCTCTTCGCGCTGCGTCGCGCGGATGCGTTCCCCGCCGCCGATCTCGCGCTCATGGAAGCGGTGCGCGACCTGTGGAAGCTGCGCGAGCGGCCATCGCCCGCGGCGCTCGCGCGACGCGCGGAGGCATGGCGGCCGCACCGCGCGGTCGCGGCGCGTCTTCTATGGCATCACTATCTGAGCGCGCGTGGACGGAGCTAGGTCGAAACAGGGCGAGGGCGATGGCCCGCAGGACATGCTCGTCCCTCTGTACGACCTGCCCGATGCGTCAGCGCGCATCGAGGCGCTCCGCGCCGGCGGTATCGAGGTGCGTCGCGCGCTCGCACCGGAGCGGCACGTCGTGGTCGGCTGGGTCCGCGAGCAGTTCGGCGAAGCCTGGGCGAGCGAGTGCGAAGTCAGCTTCGGCCGCCTGCCCATCTCGTGCTTCCGCGCGCAGCGGGGCCAGGAGATCCTCGGATTCGCCTGCTACGACGCGACCGCGAAGGGGTTCTTCGGTCCGACCGGAGTCCTCGAGTCCGAACGAGCCGGGGGGATCGGCACCGCGCTCCTGCTCCTCGCGCTCCAGGCGATGGCGGCCGAGGGGTATGCGTACGCGATCATCGGCGGCGTCGGACCGGCCGGTTTCTACCAGAAGACCGTCGGTGCGGTACCCATCGCCGGCTCGACCCCAGGCATCTACACGCATCTCCTGCGTGGGCGTCGGGGCGGCCACAAGACCTAGGACGGACGCTCCCCGTAGCAACCGACCGGCCTGGCGCGTTCTTCGTAAGCGCGACAGGAGGTACCCATGCGTGACTTTGGGGGGCACAGCTCGACCACGGCGCTGAACGCCATGCTCGGCGCGGGGTCGGTATTCGAGGGCAAGCTGCACTTCGAGGGTCAGGTCCGGATCGACGGCACGTTCACGGGCGAGATCGCCACGACGGACCTGCTGATCATCGGCGAGGGCGCGAAGGTCTCGGCCACGATCAACTGCGGCTCGGTCGAGATCAAAGGCGACATCACCGGCAACATCATCGCCGCCGACTCGATCGTCCTTCGCGCGACGGCGCAGGTCCACGCCGACATCTACGCGCCGTCACTGGTCATCGACAAGGGTGCGGTGTTCGAGGGCAACACGCGGATGACGGGCAGCCCGAACGCCATGGCGACGGTCGCCAGCGGCGATCGTCGCGAGCGCCACAAGAAGGGCCGAGGCGCGGCGTTCGCGCGCGAGCTGGTGCCAAGCGGGCGTTCCGCGCAGGACAACGGTCACGGCGACGAGGGGATCGACCCGGTCGAATAACCGCGGCATCCGGAGACTCCACTGCTACACCCGCGTAGGTGATGCGCGGTATGACAGGGCGCAGTAGACCGTACCTGCCAACACGGGGGGTGGTCGGATGACGATGGACGAAGAAACGCGTTCTGACAGCTCACTGATCCGAGGCTCGGTCTCTGTCCGGCGACCCGATCCGTCGCCCGCGCGTGGTGAGCTCGTCTGGAACGAGGACGGCGGCATCACGATGGCGGAGCCGCAGGTCCCACGTGAGCCCGTCCACGAACAGGGTGATCCCGAACCGCTGCCGCACGCCGTCTCCCAAGAGGTGCCCGCCGAGGTCATCGACGCGACGGCCGGCGCGCTCGCGTCGGAGCTCGCGCGCCGCCGCACCGAGGGCCTCGAGCGTCTGGAGGCCGAGCTGCGCGCGCGCCGAGCCGAGATGCTTCAGGCCATCGAGCTCCAGCGTGCCGACGCCGAGCGCCGGATCGCCGAGGCTGAGCGTCTCGAACGCGAAGCGATGGCCCGGCGCCGTCAGGAAGCGGATCGCATCTGGTCGAACGAGCAGCCCCGCCATCTCGCCGAGCGCCTGAACAGCGCGCTGACCGCCGAGCTCGTGGAGACGCGTCGCCGCTACGAGGCCGCCGAGGTGCGGCTCCATGCTGAATTCGAAGGCCGTCGCCGCGACGAGGCCGAGCGCCTCGAGACATGGCGCCGATCCGAGCGCGAGCGCACGCTCTCCGAGCTCGCGGAGGAAGAGCAGCGTTTCAGCGAGCGGCTCATGCGGCAGCTCAAGGAGTTCGAATTCCAGCTGGGCGAGCGGCAGCGCGAGCAGGAAGAGCGGCTCGTGCAGTGGTGGAACGAGGCCGAGCAGCTGTCGCGCGAGCGCGTCGCGGCGCTGCTCGATGAGGTCCTCTCGAAGAAGGCGCTCTCCGGCAGCTAGCCTGAACTGCCCATCTCGCGGGCAGTTCAAGCTAGCCCGCGAGCGGCCCGAACGCTCGGAGCGTTCGCTCCGCATCCGCGCTCGGCGCGTCGCCTGGGATCGCGATCACCGGCAGGTCCGCGCCGGCGGCGCGGTACTCCGCGATGCGGTCGCGGCATCGCTGCGCATCGCCGACGAGGACGAATTGATCGAGCAGCTCGTCCGTCACCGCTGTCGCGGCCGCGTCGCGATCGCGCGCCTCCCAGTGCCCCCGGATCGCGTCGGCCACTTCGCCGAACCCATGACGCGTGACGGCTTCGCGATAGAAGCGGCCCATGCCGCCGATGTAGAAAGCGAGATGACGTTTCAGGACGGCGCGCGCGCCCGCGTCGTCGTCGCTCACCAGCGCGGGCAGGAACGGCGCGACCGTGAACGACGCGCGCTCCCGTCCCGCGTCGCGGAGCGCGCCTTCGATCGTGGTCACGTCCTGACGCAGCGTCCGTGGACTCGCGAAATACGGCAGCCATCCGTCCGCGACCTCGGCGCACTGACGGATCGCGCGCGGCGCGAGGCTGGCGTGATAGATAGGAATACGTTCGCGCGGCCGCGGGAGCGTCACCGCGAAGCCCGGAGCGACGGTGAGCGTCTCGCCGGCGTACCCACGGCGCGATCCTTTGACGATGGCGCGCACCGCCTCGGTCGTTTCGCGGAGCCGTCGCAGGGGTCGCGTCATCGGAACGCCGTGCCATCCCTCGATCACGCGCTGCCCGGAGGTGCCGAGGCCAAGGATGGTGCGGCCATTGGAGAGCTCGTCCAGCGTGATCGCCGCCATGGCGATCAGCGCAGCGCTGCGGCTGTACACGTTGACGATGCCGGTGCCGAGACCAATGCGCGATGTGACACGCGCGAGCGCGCCGAGCGTCACCAACGCATCGCGGCCCCATGCCTCGGGCACGAAGATGGCCTCGTATCCAAGCTCCTCGGCCGTCCGCGCGAACGCCGCGACGTCGCTGAACGGGCGGTCGTGGACGGCACCCAGCGCGATCCCTATTCGAGACATCGGCGCGCATCCTGCCACCTAAACTCCCGGCGTGATCGACCTGGTCATCGTCGGAGCGATCGCGTTCGGTGCGCTCGCCGGATGGCGCAAGGGATTCGTGCTCCCGCTCATCGCGCTCGGCGGCGCGCTCCTCTCGATCGCGTCGCTCTACGCCGGTCCGTTGAACGGCGTCGTGCCGTCGGGCATGGCCGGCCTTGGTCTCGGCGCCGTCGCGCTGTTCATCGGCGGCACCGTCCTGGGTCGGCTCGGCGCGGTGCTCGTGGGTCTCATCCATCGCTTCGGTGCGCTGCGGCGGATGGATCGGCTCGCCGGCATTCCGCTCGGCGCGGCGACGGCCGCGGTCGGCGTGTACGTTGCGGTGCTCGGGACGCTCGCGCTGGATGGCTGGCTCGCGCCGCTCCACGGGAAGGAGACGATCCAGCTGCAGGAC
>DATEDV010000317.1:0-8851 GCA_035281485.1 Candidatus Limnocylindria bacterium
GTGGCGCGGCGGCTCAACAATGCGCGCGAGCATCCCGGCGCACACGACAGGATCGAGGGGCTGGAGCATCTCGACAAGGTCATCGACATCGACCAGTCGCCGATCGGCCGCACGCCGCGCTCGAATCCGGCGACGTACACCGGTCTCTTCACGCCGATCCGCGAGCTCTTCGCCGCGGTCCCCGAGGCGCGCCTGCGCGGCTACAGCGCAGGTCGCTTCTCCTTCAACGTGAAGGGTGGCCGCTGCGAGGCCTGCGCGGGCGACGGGATCATCAAGATCGAGATGCAGTTCCTCCCGGACGTGTACGTGCCGTGCGAGGTCTGCGGCGGGAAGCGGTACAACCGCGAGGCGCTCGAGATCCGCTACAAGGGCAAGACGATCTCGGACGTGCTCGAGATGACCGTGGAGGAAGCGCTCGCGTTCTTCGCGAACGTGCCGGCCTGCGAGGCCAAGCTCCGGACGCTCAACGACGTGGGGCTCGGGTACATCCATCTCGGCCAGCCCGCGACGACCCTCTCGGGCGGCGAGGCGCAGCGGATCAAGCTGTCCACCGAGCTCTCGCGCCGCGCCACCGGACGGACGCTGTACATCCTCGATGAGCCGACGACCGGTCTGCACTTCGCCGACGTCGAGCGGCTTCTCGACGTGTTGCATCGGCTCGTGGACGCCGGGAACACCGTCGTCGTGATCGAGCACAACCTCGACGTCGTGAAGACGGCCGACTGGATCATCGACCTCGGACCGGAAGGTGGGAAAGCGGGGGGCGAAGTGATCGCCGAGGGCACGCCCGAGGCGATCGCACGATCGCGCCGCTCGTTCACCGGTCGATACCTGCGCGAGCTGCTGGCGACAGGCGAGGTGCGCGGCATCGCGTAGCCCACCGTCTTCGCGCGGATTGGTCACGGCTCGCGGCGCGCGGCGCGTCGCCCCTCTCCTCGCGGCTGGCAACGCGCGCCCGCTGACAACGGCGCGTGTACTGCTCGGGCGCGCTGGGCGCAGATGCTCGTCGAGGGAGCGACGCGCCGCGTCCGCGAGCCTGCGAGGACCTCCCGCGCCATTCCGCGCTGACGCCGCCGCGAGACAGTTGGTCGCTAGCATCTCGCGCAGTGACCGTTCCGTTCTCATGGGTCGACGCCGCGATCGTGCTGCTCATCGCGGCGGCGATGTGGGGCGGTTATCGCTCCGGGTTCATCGCGACGACGTATGGACTGGCGACGTGGATCGTGTCGTTCGCCGCGGCCGTGCTGTTCCAAGAGCCGGCGGCCCAGCTGGTCGAGCGGCTCGGCGTGCATCCGGCGATGGCACGGCCCATCGGCTTCATCGTCGTCCTCCTGCTCGTCGAATCGCTCTTTTCGATCGCCGGCTTCCTCGCCCTGACGCCGGTGGTGCGCGCGGTCCACCGCGCGCGACCGATCGAGCGCGTCGACCGCATCGCCGGGATCGTGCCGTCGACGGCACGCGCTCTCTTCGTCATCGCGATCGTCCTCGCTGCGCTCGTCGTCTCGCCGGTGAGCAGCGACGTGAAGGCGACGGTCGAGAGCTCGCGCATCGCACGGGCGCTGATCGATCAGATCAGCGCGCTCCAGCCGACGCTCGCGAAGCTCTCCGGGCAGCTGGGCGGCGAGACCGTCCCACTCTTCGTGACGCGGCTCGGTGAAGACCAGAGCGAGACGCTCGACCTCCCAAGCGACCTGCGCCTGACCGCCGACATGGTCGCGGAGCGCCAGATGCTCGAACTCGTGAATGAGGAACGGACGGCAGCGGGCCTCAGGCCGCTGGCGTGGGACGAAAGCCTCGTCCCGGTCGCGCGTCAGCACTCGGAGGAGATGTTCAGGCTGAAGTACTTCTCCCACCAGTCGCCGGTGAGCGGCTCGCCCTTTGACCGCTTGAGGACGGCGGGCATCAGATACACGCGCGCGGGCGAGAACCTCGCGTACGCGCAGTCGGTCGCGGTCGCGCACCGTGGCCTGATGCAGAGCCCGGGTCACCGCGAGAACATCCTCCGTCCGGAGTTCACGCAGATGGCCGTCGGCGTGATCTCCGCCGGACCGTATGGCCGCATGTTCACCCAGCTGTTCCTGACTCCATGACCGTCGCGCGCGGCGTTCCGGCTACGCTCAGCTGAGATGGCGTCGCTCAGCCTTGACGATCTCGCCGCGAACGGGACCATGTCGAACGAGATCGCCGCGACCCTGCGGGCGACCGCTGCGGGACGGCACTCCTTCCTGGTCGTCGCGATCCCGCGCCTCGCCGGCAAGACGACGGTGATGTCCGCGATCCTCGCGAGCGCCCCACCGGGCGCGCCGATCCGGACCGTGGGTGACGATGGCGTCGACATCGAGACGCTGGCGGCGGAGGCGGCCGGCGGTTATCTCGTGGTGCCGGAGATCAGCGAGTACCCCGTGACGCCCGGGTACATCTGGGGCGCGCCTGTTCGCCGCGTCTTCGCGCGCATCGGTGAGGAGACGGCACTCGCGGCGGCGCTGCACGCCCCAGGCGCGCCGGAGGCGATGGAGATCGTCACTCGCGCGAATGGCGTCCCCGACGACCAGGCGGCGCGCATCGCGCTCGTCGTGTACATACGGTCCCTCGGCACGGACTGGCGCCGGCCCACGGGGAGGCGCGTCGCAGCGGTCCACGAGATCGTCGGTGTCCGCGGCGGCGTTGCCGCGACTCGCCTCCTCCACCGCTGGGATGAGCGTGCCGACCGCTTCGAGACCGTGGCGGAACCGCGGCGCTTCGCCGCCGCACGGGCGCGGCGTTAGCATGGAAGGACCGATATCCGGAAGAGGTGAAGCGATGATCGAGATGACGCCCGTCGCGGCCGAGAAGCTCCGCGAGCTGCGTGGCACGGACCCGTCGCGCGCGTTCCTCCGGATGTACGTCGCCGGCAAGAGCTGCTGCTCCACGCAGTTCGGCCTGGCCTTCGACGCGACGCCGGACGAGAAGGACACCGTGAGCGACGTGTCGGGCATCCCGCTCGCGGTCGACCCCCTCAGCCAGCCCTACACCGACGGCGCGGTCATCGACTTCGTCGACGGGCCCGAGGGCACCGGCTTCCTCGTGAAGAACCCGACGCTCGGCGGGGGATGCGCCTGCGGCGGAGGCCGCGGCTAGCCCGAACTAGTCCGGCGCGGAGAGCGACTCCCAGAGCACCTCGGCGATGTGGCGCACCTTCACGCGCTGCCCGCGCGCGTCCAGACCACCGCGCAGGTGCGTGAGACACCCCGGGTTGTCCGTGATGACGACCTCGGCGCCGGTCGCCGCGATGTTCGCCAGCTTCGTCTCGAGAACGAAGTTCGCGACGTCCGGATGCTCGAATGAGAACGTGCCGCCGAATCCGCAGCAGACCGCGGAATCCGCCATCTCGGTGATCTCGACGCCCGCGACGCGGCGCAGCAGCTCGCGCGGCTCGTCGTGCAGGCGGAGGACGTTCGCCGACTGACAGGCGTCGTGGTATGTCGCGCGGATCCCGAGGGGGCGTCCCCTGGCTCCGCGTTCGATCGCGAGGTCGCGTGCGAAACGCGTGAACGACACGATGCGCGTGCCCAGGCGGCGCGCGCGCTCCGCCCATTCGGGCTCGTCGGCCAGGATGCGCTCGTAGTCCTGCGCCATCGTGATCGCGCACGACGACGATGGGGCCACGAGGCGATCGGCCTGAACGCGCTCGAGCGCCGCGATCATCTCCTTCGCCATCGTCCGAGCGTTCTGCCGGTCGCCGCTGTTCATGTGCGGCAGTCCGCAGCAGCGCCGGCCTTCGACGAGGTGGACGTCGGCGCCCAGCGCCTGGAGCGCGCGCGCCGCGGCGTAGCCGGCACCGGGGAGGAAGTGGTCCACGATGCAGGAGGGGAACAGGCCGACACGGAGCACGGGGTCGCGCGGGTTCGTCTGCGTGATCTCACGGGCCCGGTAGTGGAGCGGTTGCTCGGCGACGGCCGGGAGGCTCTTCTCCTTGCCGAGGTCGCCGAACGGCAGACGCACGAGGCTGCCGTGACGCAGGGGTCCCTGCAGCGCGGAGAGCCAGCCGGTCATCCGGTCGATGCGCTGCGGGGAGGTCCACTGCGAAAGCGCGATGCGCTTCGCCCACGAGAGTCCGGTGCGCTGCACGGCGAGCGCGCGCACGTCGCTGATGAGCGACGCTATGGGGATGCCCACGGGGCATACGGTGTCGCAGGCGTTGCACCCAACGCACATCTGCTGCTCGTACGCGACGCTGTCCAGGCCGTGATGGAACGGCGACACAACGAGGCCGATCGGCCCGGTGTAGATGTGGCCGAAGACGTGGCCGCCGACGACCTGATACGTCGGGCAGACGTTGCTGCACGCGCCGCATTTGATGCAGCGGAGCGCCTCGCGGAAGGCGGGATCCTCGCGCATCGCCGTGCGGCCGTTGTCGACCAGCACGAAGTGGAGCTCCTTGGGGCCGTGGACGCCGATCTGCGTCTTGAGCTCGATATCGGCGGAGCGCGATGGACCGGTGATGAACTGCGTGTACGTGCTGATCTTCTGACCCGTGGCGCTGCGCGCCAGCAGCTTCAGCACCGCGGCGGCGTCGTCGAGCGATGGGACGACCTTCTCGACCCCCACGACCGCGATGTGCACCGGCGGCAGGCTGGTGGCGAGGTCCGCATTGCCCTCGTTCGTCACGAGCACGAGCGTCCCGGTGTCGGCGATGAGGATGTTGCCTCCGGTGATGCCGACATCCGCCTTCAGGAACGACGCGCGCAGCTCGTCGCGTGCCACCGCGACGAGCGAGGCCGGCTCGTCGCTCACGGGATGCCCGACGACCTTCGAGAACAGCGCGGCGATCTCCTCGCGCGTCTTGTGGATCGCCGGGGCGATGAGGTGCGAGGGGCGCTCGCCGGCGAGCTGGATGATCCACTCTCCGAGGTCGGTCTCGATCGCGGTGACGCCGTTCGCGGCGAGGTGCTCGTTCAGCTGGAGCTCCTCGGTCGCCATCGACTTCGACTTGACGACGAGCTTCGCCTTCTTCGCGCGGCAGATCGCGGTGACGACGCGGCGCGCCTCCTCGGCGTCGACGGCGCGGTACACCTTGGCCCCGACGGCCTCGGCCTCCCTCGTGAATCGATCGACCAGAGCGGGGAGATCGTCGATCGCGCGCTTCTTGCGCTCCGTGAGGTCGCGTCGCAGGCGCGGCCAATCCACCTCGCGCATGCGGTCGGCCCGCCGCAGCCCCAGCGCGGGGAGCGCGCGGTGCAGCGCGACGCGCAGCTTGTCGGAGTCGAGCGCGCGGTCGAGCTTCCGGCGGAACTCGGCCTTCGAGGCGGTCATCGCGCCCGGAACCGGTACGCAGGTGCCAGGAGGAGGGGCGCCGCGAGAGTCGTCACTGCGACCATCATGAGCACTGCACCGTAGAGCGCGCCATCGATGACCCCGGCGGCGAGCCCGAGCGATGCCACGACGAGGCCGACCTCGCCGCGCGGGACCATCCCGACGCCCACACGCACGGCCGACCGTAGGCTCGTGCCCCACATCGCGAGCCCGCAGCCAACGAGCTTTGTCAGGATGGCGATCGTCGTGAGCGCGACGCCGAGCAGGAGCGCGCCGGGCTCGAGCATGCTGCCCATGTCGAACCGTGCCCCCGTCAGCACGAAGAAGAACGGAATGAGCAGAGCGCGGATCGGTGAGAGATCCCTTTTCAGCTCGAGCTCGTCCGACAGCTCGGCGACGACGAGGCCGGCGAGGTAGGCGCCGACGATCGCCGCGAGCCCGATCGAACCCGCCAGCACCGCGAGGATGAGGCAGATCACCAGCGCCACGGAGAGCGCGCCGTGCGGGATGCGCAGGAGCTGCGTGCGACGGCCATGCTGGCGAAAGCCGATGCGGCCGATCGTGATCGGGATGGCGACGAAGATGGCCGTCTCGATCAGCAGGATGACGATCCGCAGCGGGTCCAGCGCGCCCGAGCCCACGGAGGTCACGACCGCGAGGACGAGGAGTCCGAGGACGTCGTCCACCACCGCTGCGGCGAGGATGATCAGTGACTCGCGCTGCCTGAGAAGACCCTGCTCCTCGAGCACGCGCGCGGTGATCCCGACGCTCGTCGCGACGAGTGCGGTCCCCACGAAGAGCGCCGTGATCGAGTCGTGCCCCGTGAGTGCGGCGAGCGCCGCGCCGCCGACGAACGGAAGGACGATGCCGACGCTGCCGACGACCATGCCTCGCCCGCCGACGTCGCGAAGCTGGTGCCACTCGGTCTCGAGCCCGACGGCAAACAGGAGCACGACGACGCCGAGCTCGGCAAGCCCCTCGACGAGCTGGTTCTCCTGGATGATGCCGAGGCCGTGCGGACCCAGGATCGCGCCGGCGAGGATCTCGCCGACCAGCGCGACGCCGCCCAGGCGGATCGCAAGCTCCGACGACACCTTCGCGGCGACGAAGATGACGGCGATCTGAAAAAGCAGGGCGGTCGCGTCGGTCAGTGGCGATTCACCGGTCGTTGGCCGAATACGCGCGATCGAGCAGGTCCATGAGGTGGATGACGGTAACGGGCGCGCGCGCAGCGCGCAGGCCGGCGGCGATCTGCATCTGACAGCCGGGGTTCGCCGTGACCAGCAATTCCGCGCCGCTGCGCGTGATATGGCCGATCTTCCGCTCCAGAAGCTTCGCGGAGAGCTCCGGCTGCGTCACGTTGTACGTGCCGGCGCTGCCGCAACACCAGTCTGCTTCGGCGAGCGGCATGATCTGCAGGTCCGGGATCGCCGCGAGCAGCGCCCGTGGCTGCTCACGGATGCGCTGGCCGTGCAGCAGGTGGCACGGATCGTCATACGCAACGCGCGCGCGCATCGGCCCGGGCGCGACGGAGAGGCCCGCGTCGGCAAGGAACTCGCTCGCGTCGCGGATGCGCGAGGCAAAACGCGAGGCGCGATCGTTCCACGCCGCATCGTCCTTCAGAAGCCAGCCGTACTCCTTCAGCGCCGCGCCGCAACCGGCCGCGTTCACGATGAAGGCGTCGACGTCGAGTCCCTCGAGCAGGGCGATGTTGCGCCGCGCGAGCGCTCGCGCATCGCCGCGCTCACCCGCGTGCGCGTGCAGCGCTCCGCAGCAGGTCTGCTCCCGCGGTACGACGACCTCGAACCCGTTGCGCGCGAGCACGCGCGCCGTGGCGGCGTTCGTGTCGCCGAATGCCGCGCGCATCACGCAGCCTGTGAAGAGCGCGACGCGGCCGCGCCGCGCGCCGTGCGGCGCAAAAGTCGCGGGCAGCGCGCGCGACGACGCGCGGTGCGGCACGAGGTCGAGAAGCGCCGAGAGACGCCGTGCCAACGGAACGCGACTCCCGATCGCACGAAGGACGGCCCCCGCGCCGAGTCGCTTGGAGAGCACCGAGAACTGCGCGAAGCTTCCCAGGACCGCCGGCCGCGGGAGGAGCAGGCGGAACGCGAGGACGCGGACGAGGCGCTCGAGCGGCGACCGTGGGCGCGACGCCTCGATCTGCGAGCGCGCGCCCTCCATCAGCTTGCCGAACTCGACGCCGGAGGGGCACGCCGTCTCGCATGCGCGGCAGTCCAGGCAGCCATACATGTGGCGCTCGAACGGATCGCTTCGGACGTCCACGCGTCCCTGCCATACCGTCTCCATGAGGCGGATGCGTCCGCGCGGCGAGTCCATCTCGACCCCGAGCACGGCGTACGTCGGACACGTCGGCAGGCAGAAGCCGCAGTGCACGCAGCGCTGCAGCAGCTCCGGCGACGGCGCGTCGAGGTTGGGGTATCCGGTCATCCCGCGGCGGATCGTCCAGGCTCGAGGATCCCGCGCGGATCGAACGCGTCCTTCAAGCGCCGCATGAGGAAGCGGCCGGCCGGCTCTGTGTCGGCCCAGGCGCGCGCGCGCGAGCGAAGCGACTCGGGTCGCCGCTCGATGCGAGCGCTGCCGCCGCAGACCTTCGCCGCGACGAGCAGGGTCTCCGCGCCGTCGAGCGCGACCGCGTCCTCGCCGGTCAGCTCCACCCGGACGATGCCGCTCGCCGCGTCTGCCACCAGCTGTGCGAAACCCTCGAGGCGCGCGGCAGTCGTGGCGAACGCGGACTGAGCCGCGAGCGGGAGCGCGGCCCGCACGACCGTGCCCGATGCGACGCCGGAGATGTCGTTCAGTGTCGCCAGCATCGTGGGTACGTCGTCGCGACGCTGCGCCGTCGTTCCATGTGTGCGCGCCGACTGCGACAGGAGCTCGAGCGTCCGCTCGACCGGCGCGGCGTCTCCATCGGCTTGGAGCACGAGCTCCCACGGCGCGCCGGGACGTCCGGACACCGCGACCGCGGCGGGTCTGGCTGGGGTACGGACGATCGCGTCCGCGGCGGCGAACGCCTCGGCGCCGCGCGCGAACTGCGCCGCCGCACCGGCGGTCACGGCCGGCCGCGGGATCACCTTGAGCGTGCATTCGACCACGACGCCGAGCGTACCGAGCGAACCGACGAGCAGCTTGTTCAGGTCGTACCCGGCGACGTTCTTCACCACACGGCCGCCGGACCGCGCGATCGTCCCATCGCCGAGCACCGTGGTCGTGCCGATCAACAGGTCGCGGACGGCCCCGTAGCGCGACCGCCAGAAGCCCGCCGTATTCGCGGCGACGATACCGCCGATCGTCGCACCATCCGCGTGCGGTGGATCGAGAGGCAGGAACTGTCCGGCGCGCTCGAGGTCCATGCGGAGCTGTGAGAACCGCGTCCCGGCGGCGACGGTCACGGTGAGGTCGGACGGGACGTGCGCCATGACTCCCGCGAGCGCGGTCGTGTCGAGGATCGCGTCGGTCGGCAGAAGATCGCCGAGGTAGTCCTTCGTGCCGCCGCCGCGCACGCGCAGGCTGCGCGCAGCCGCGGCGGCCTCCGCGACCG
>DATEDV010000318.1:0-2047 GCA_035281485.1 Candidatus Limnocylindria bacterium
GGCAAGCTCGGCGGCGATCGCTCCACCGAGATCGGCGGCAAGTTCGACCAGGCCAAGGGCAAGGTCAAGCAGGGCGTCGGCGATCTGAAGGACGAGCACGTCGACGAGCCGATCGACCGGTAGCCTTTCCTAGCGGACCCGGAGACCCTGGGCGCCAGGCGCACAATGACGACCGTGCGCTTGGCGCCCTTTCTGTTGCTCGCGATCGCGGTGCTGGCGTGCGGCTCGCCGCCGCCGGCCAGCGCGCCAGTCGCTCCTGCCGGCGCCGATGTCGAGGACGTCTCGTTCGAGATCTCGGCACTGATGTGAAGCTCCTGTGCGTCGCAGGTGGCGACGGAGAGCAAGAAGATCGAAGGCGTCGTCGCTGTCGAGATGGCGGCGTTCGACCGGCAGCTCACGCTGCGCTTCGATCGCCGCGTGACCACGCGCGAGCGGGTCACGGCGGCGCTGCAGGCGGTGCTCGATAGCGTCGAGCAATGAGATCGCGCGCAGGCTCGTGGCGCACCATGCCGATCCGATCGGCCATCTGCTCGGACGGCTGTCGTTCGCGCGGCCGCGATTCCGCGATGGCTGCTTCCTCTACGTCAGCGGCCGCGGACTCGCGCATCTGATCCTTACCCGTCGAGGGTACGTCGCGATCACCTTCGGACACGTCCTGGTGTTCGCGCGCGAGCCCACCGAGGAGCTCTGGCGACATGAGCTTCGACACGTGAAGCAGTACGAGCGCCTCGGTCTCGCGTTCCTTCCGGTGTACCTCCGCATGTACGCGCGACATGGCTACGCGAAGCATCCGCTGGAGCGAGACGCATCCGAAGTGGCTACGCTTTTCGAGTGACGCCGTACGACATCGCCATTTTGGGCGGCGGTCCCGGCGGCTATGTCGCGGCGCTGCATGCGGGCATCAAGGGAGCGCGCGTCGCGC
Source organism: Candidatus Limnocylindria bacterium (assembly GCA_035281485.1). Lineage (GTDB taxonomy): Bacteria > Chloroflexota > Limnocylindria > P2-11E > P2-11E > CF-39. The sequence continues at coordinate 923 of DATEDV010000318.1, forward strand.
TCATCGAGCGCGACCGGGTCGGCGGTATCTGCGTCACGGTCGGCTGCATCCCGTCAAAGGCGCTGCTGGACTCGAGTCACGCGTACTGGACCACGACACACGGCGAGGAGCACGGCATCGTCGTGCAGGGAGCGCGCTTCGACCTCGCGAAGGCCGTCGCTCGCAAGGACGCCGTCGTCGCTCAGAACGTGGCGGGCGTGGAGCAGCTGCTGAAGGCCCGCAAGGTCGACCTCATCAAGGGCGAGGGCACGCTCATCTCGCCGACGCAGCTGAAGGTCCGGGCACCTGATGGCGAGCGCGCCCTCGAGGCTCGGAGCGTGATCGTCGCGACGGGCTCGAAGGTCGGCATGCCACCGATCAAAGGACTGGCTGAGGCCAAGCCGCTCGACAACGTCGCCGCGCTCTCCGTGACCCAAGCGCCCAAGCGCCTCATCGTGATCGGTGGCGGCGCCATCGGCCTCGAGCTCGGCACGTTCTTCGCCGAGCTCGGCACCGAAGTCACGGTCATCGAGATGCTCGCCCAGCCGATCGCGTATGCCGATCCGGAGCTCGTCCGTCTCCTCGTGCGTTCGCTCCAGTCGCGCGGCATCACCCTCGTGACGGAGGCGCGCGTGACCGAGGTGTCGCGCTCCGGTGGCAACGTGACCGTGACGGCGGATGTCGCCGGCGCGTCGAAGACGTTCGAGGGCGACGAGGTCCTTCTGGGCGCGGGCCGCGTCGCGAACTACTCCGGCGTCGAGCAGGCCGGACTGGCCACGAACAAGCTCGGCATCACCGTCGACGAGCACATGCGCACGAACGTGAAAGGGATCTGGGCCATCGGGGACTGCATCGGCGACCCGCGCGCGCCCAAGCTCGCTCACGTCGCGTCGACGCAGGGCGAGGTCGCCGTGGACACGATCCTCGGCGAGGACGCGGCCATGGACTACGACGTCGTCCCGAACGTCGTGTACACCCATCCGGAGATCGCCCAGGTGGGACTGACGGAGGCTCAGGCGAAGGAGAAGCACGGCGACGACGTGAAGGCCGCGCGTTTCTCGTTCAAAGCCTCCGGCCGTGCGCGCGCGCTCGGTGAGAGCGACGGCGCGATGAAGATCGTCACCGCGGGAAAGGACCAGCGGATCG
>DATEDV010000319.1:0-14471 GCA_035281485.1 Candidatus Limnocylindria bacterium
CCCGCGTCTGGTGCCCAATCGTGAGGGCCTCCCGTCGCTCGAGGACATCAAGACCGCCGTGCGTCCGCAGGGCATGTACGCGCGGACGGCGCTCATCTCGATCGAGAACTCACACAACAACTGCGGCGGGACCGTGATCACCGCGGCGCAGACCGACGCCATCGGGGAATTCGCGCACGAGCGGGGGATCCGCGTCCACCTCGACGGCGCACGCATCTTCAACGCGGCCGCGGCGCTCGGCGTCGATGCGAGGACGCTCACCGCAGGGGTCGACACGGTGCAGTTCTGTTTCTCCAAGGGCCTCGCCGCGCCGGTCGGGTCCGTGATCTGCGGCGACGCGGAGACGATCGCCAAGGCGCGCCGCGTGCGCAAGCTGCTCGGCGGTGCGATGCGCCAAGCCGGCGTCATCGCCGCCGCGGCCCTCGTGGCGCTCGAGGAGATGCGCGATCGGCTGGTGGAGGATCATCGCAACGCGAAGGCGCTCGCGCAGGGACTGGCGCAGATCGAGGGCGTGAAGATCGACGCGTCGCGGGTGGTCACGAACATCGTCTCGTTCGAGATCGACCCGGCCTGGATGGATGCCGGCGCCTTCCAAAAAGCGTGCGCCGAGCGGGGCCTGCGGATCTCGCGTTACCTCGGGAACTCGCCTCGCCTGCGCGCGGTCACGCACAACGACGTGACGGCTTCGGACGTGGATGCCGCGCTCGACATCGCGAGGGCCGTGCTCTCGAAGGCGAGGACGCCGGCGCTCAGCGCCTAGCGTTCCGCGATCACTTCTTGTCGGACTTGTCCTTCTCCGAGTTGGACTTGTCCTTCTCGGATCTGTCCTTGCCGTTGCCGTGAGCTTCCGCCGCGCTCGATGTCACCGTCGTCTGCTTGGTGAACTCCCCGGTCAGCGTCGACGACGAGAAGCTCACGCGCAGCGTGTACGTGCCGGGCTCGAGACCACGGGTGTCCAGGTTGACGTGATACCCGCTGCCACTCCAGGCCACCGATCCGCTCGGGCTGGCGCCGAACCCGTAGCTGCGCACGACCGCGCCGGTGTCATCGAGCACATCCACGCGCACGCTGTGGTCGAGGACGGGCGAGCCATCTGCGCGCAGGACTGAGAACCGGACCGGCAGCAGCCTGCCGACGCTGAACGCGCTCTCCACCGGCTCGTGCCACTTGAAGCTGTACCTGCGCACCGTGACGGCGAGCGTGGCGGACCCCGAGTCGCCCTCGCTGTCGGTGACGGTGACCACGACGTTGTAGCTGCCGGCCGTGCCGTAGGTGTGATCGAGCGCGAACGAGTTGCCGCTCAGCGCGAGCGCGCGTCCGCCCGAGCCGTCGCCGTAATCGACGGTGGCGTAGTACGTCTCGGTCGTCCCGGGGTCGCTGAAGGTGCCGGAACGGCGAAGCGTGGAGTCGAAGGTGAGATCGACGGAGCCACCGAGGTGCACGGTGGGCGCGACGTTGGTGACCGTGAGCGCGAGCGAGTCCGTACCCGACACACCGGCGTCGTCCCTCACGGTGACCGTGACGACGTAGCTGCCCGGCCCGAAGAGGTGATCGAGCATGAAGGTCTTGTCCGCGGCAAGGGTGAGGACCGAGCTGCCGGAGCCGTCGCCGTAGTCGACGGTCGCCGTCCACGAGGTCGACGCGTCCTCGTCGCTGAAGCTCGCGAGACGCGAGAGCTTGACGCCTTCGAGGAGCGCTTCGTCGTCGCCAAGTGCGACCACCGGCGCGTCGTTGGTCCGCATGTCCCTGGCGTAAAGCTGCATGCCGCTGCTCGATGGCGACGTCACGAGGTTGGTCGCGGCCGATCCGAAGAGCGCGAGGCGCCCGTCAGACGAGAGAGAGACGCCCGAGCTCGCCGAGCTGGCCTGCTGGCCCGCGTCGTTCAGAGAGGCCAGCGCGAAGGTCCCCGTCGCGCGGTCGTACACGAATGCGTCGAACGTCCCGTTCGCGTCGCCCGCAACGAGCTTGTCGTCCATCGAGTGGAAGCCGACCCAGCGACCATCCGCCGAGATCGACGGTCCGCGGCTATCCGTTCCCGAGAAGGTGTTCGTGGTGAAGGACGCGAACACGGTCGCGCCCGCGGCGCGGTCGCGCAGGTACACGTCCCAGCCGGTGTTGCCGCCGAGCAGGCCGTCCCGGTCGCGGGGATCCAGCTGCGCCGTGGTCTCGAAGGCGACGGCCCGTCCGTCGAACGAGATCGACGGGGCGAGCGACGCCTTGCCCGCGACGACCGTGCCGGCCGTGGTGAGCGACTCAAGGGTCGTCGTGCCGAGCTCGAGGTCACGCACGAAGATCTGCGAGACGTGCGAGACCGCGAGGGGCGAGAAGTTCGTCGCTTCGGAGCGGAACGCCACGACGTGGCCGTTGCCCGAGAGCGACGGCGTCCCGCTGTTGTCGTTGCCTGCCGCCCCGGTCGCGTCGACGGAGGCGCGGGTGACGACACCCGTCGCCATGTCCTTCACGTACACCTGCTGCTTGCCGTTGTTCGGCGTCGGGTCGAGGTTCGTCGCGCTCGACGTGAACGTGACGTAGCGGCCGTCGTCGGAGATCTCACGCTTTCCGGCCAGGGTGTTCGCGAGGACGCCGGTGTTCGCCGGCGACCCGGTCTGGCTCGCGCTGACCAGCGCGGTCGTACCGCTGCTCATGTCGCGCAGGAAGACATCCATCAGCCCGTTCGTGTCGCCGTCGACGAAGTCGCTGCCGACCGAAGCGAACGCGACGAAGCGCCCGTCGGCTGAGACCGATGGGGCGAGACCGCCCGCCGCGCTCGGCAGGCCGCTCTTCGCGACCGTGACGAGCACGGTCGCCCCGGTCGCGCGATCGTGCCGGTAGACGTGTGAGCCGCTGGCGCCGACGAGGTTCGACGCCGTCGACATGAAGACGACGTAGCGTCCGTTCGCCGAGATGGATCCGGACTGGACCGGTCCAACGGCGGGCGCACCGGTCGAGCTCACGGATTCACGCGTGACGCGCGGCTGTGGCGCCGCGGACGCGAACAGGCCGCCGATGCCCGAGAAGCTGATGGTCGAGGCCAGCAGGGCGGTGGTGAGGGCGCGGGTCGTCGTCTTCATGGCCGCTATTAACAGGGGGGACCGCCCAGGCGGCGATCCCCCGTGCTTCTCCCCCGCTGGGGGCAGTACGGCGTCTTAGCGCAGCCCGCGCGACCTCACCGTGAGAGACGTGTTGGTCGAGCTGAGCGAGAACTCGCCCATGAGCGTCGCCGATGCGAAGCGGACACGGAGTCGATACGAGCCGGGCGCGAAGCCCCTCGTGTCGACGTTCACGTGGTAGGCGTCGCCGCTCGTGGTGATCGCGCGGCTCGGCTGCTCACCGAAGACGTACGGTCCGAGCACGACGTTGCCGTAGGCGTCGACGACATCGACCCGGACGCTCTGGTCGAGGACGAATGTGCCGTCGGGCGCATGGACAGTGAACTTGGCCGGCTGGTTGCGGCCGACGACGAAGCCGTCGACGAGCCAGTCGAATTGGTAGCTCAGGACGTGCAGGGTCAGGCTGGCGGTGCTGGTGCCGCCGTTGCTGTCCGACGCGGTCATCGTGACCACGTAGGTGCCGGCGTTCGCGTAGGTGTGCTCGAGCGTGAAGTAGGTGCCGCTCAGCGCCGTGGTACCCGTGCCATCGCCGTAATCGACGGTCGCGCTGTACGTCTCGGCCGGCTGAGGAACGGGCCAGCTCTGACCGGGATCCGCGAGATAGACGTTGCGTCGGAAGGTCGAGCCGAAGTAGATGGTCTCGTCGCCGCTGAGACCGACGATGCCGGGCGCGACGTTGCGGACCGTGTGCCGGAAGGTGTCCGTACCGGTGGCGCCCGCGTCGTCGGTGATGGACAGAGTCACGGTGTAGTCACCCGGCACGAGCGGCTCGTGCTGGAAGAACCACATCTTCTTCACCGGGTCGATGCCGAGCGGGAACGCGCCCGCTCCGTAGTCGTACGTGCCGGTCCAGGACGTGGAGCCGTCGTCGCTGAAGCTGCCGAAACGCTTCAGCCACTGACCCTCGTCCACCGTCTCGTCCGGTCCCGCGTCGAGCACCGGCGCGGCGTTCGAGGCGAGGATGCGGACGTAGAGCTGCGCGCCAACAGCGACACTCGGAGCAAGGTTCGTCGCGGTGGAGCTGAAGAGCACGAGGCCGCCGTCGTGCGACAGGGACGCGCCGAACGCGGCCGCGTTGGCCTGCTGATCCGCGTCATTACGCGAGGCGATCGTCACCGTCTGGCTGTCGCGGTCATAGACGAACACGTCCGCGATGATCCCGTTGGTATCGCCGCTCACGATCCGTTCGTCGATCGAGTTGAACGCGACCCAACGACCATCACCCGAGATGGAAGGCCCGCCGCTGAATGCACCCGACAGCGTGTTTGGCGAGAGCGACGCGAGCGCCGTCGTACCGGTCTGGCGGTCGCGCCAGTACACGTCCGGGGTGCCGTTGTCGAGGTCGGCCGAGTCGAGCCGCGCCTCCGAGACGAAGGCCATGTACCGGCCGTCGAACGACAGCACCGGTACCGTCGAGGAACGCATCGCCGACGCGCCGCCGGGGGACTCGAGCGTCGTCACGCCGGCGCCCAGGTCGCGCACGAAGACCTGCGCGATGATCCCGGTCGTCGAGAGCGGGGAGAAGTTGGTCGACTCCGACCGGAAGGCGACGAACCGTCCGTCGCCCGAGAGCGACGGCGTCTGGCTGCTCCGGTCGCCGGCGTCGCCGGCATCGTTCGCCGAGGCACGCACGACGGCGCCCGTCGTCATGTCCTTCACGTAGACCTGCTGCACGCCGTTGTTCGAGGAGGCCACGAGATTCGTGGCGAAGGACGTGAACGCCACGTACCGGCCGTCGTTGGAGACCTCGCGAGCACCGCCAAGGCCGCTGAGACCGCTGCTCAGGTCGCCCTGGACACCTGTCGCGGAGGCGCTGACAAGGAGCGTCGCGCCGGCCTGCATGTCACGGACGAACACCTGCATGACGCCATTCGTGCCGCCGGCGACCAGGTCGGTCGCAAAGGAGCTGAAGGCGACGTAGCGGCCGTCCGCGGAGACCGACGGATCACGGCTGACGTTGTTGGCGGGGCTGCCGCCCGTGTTGAGGCTGACCATCACGGTCGCACCGGTGGCACGGTCGTGGCGATACACGTGGGTGCCACTGGTGAAGACGCCCGCGATGAGATTGGTGGCGCTGGACCAGAAGACGACGTACCGGCCGTCGGCCGAGAGCACACCTGAAGACGCGGTCATGTTCGCCGGAACGCCGTCCGAGTTGACCGACACGCGCGTGGTCTGGCCCGCGAACGCGCCGGCCACCGCGCCGGTCATGACGATCGAAAGGATCAGGCCCGCCACGCTCAGTCCGAGGACCGTAGTGCGGCGCATCGCTTCCACCTCCCCACACGGGGGACCCGTGCGGTGATGGAGTTCTAGGCGGCAGGCGCGCAGGCGTAAATGGGAGCGACGGGTCTGGCTCCAGTGGGGCAGTACTAAGTGCCTACCCCGACACAGGTTGTGGAGCGAACAGCGCTGACACAGAGTTCATGCGGTGACAGAGCAGTCTCTGCGACGTACCAACCTGATCCCAACGACTGCCGCGCAGCGAAGTGCGCTCGTTAACATCCGCATGAGAGTGGGAAGGGTTCCGTTCGTCCGCCAGGATTCTGGGCAGACCGTCGTGCTCGTCGCCCTCATGTTCACGGTGCTGATGGGGTTCGCGGCGCTGGGCATCGACGTCGGCCGCTTCTACTCCGAGCGCCGCTACGTGCAGGACGCGGTCGACGCGGCCGCACTCGCCTGCGCTCGCGCATACGCGGGCGGGGACGCGACGGCGGCGTGGAACGCCGCCGACCGGCTCCTGCAGGATCGGAACCTCCTCAACAATCCGCTCGGCATCACGCTGACCTACGCCGCAAGAAACAGCGAGGTCTACGACAACGGCGTCGTGAACCCGCTCAACCTCAACAGCGGCATCCTGCCGGTACAGACGAGCGGCCGGGGCTGCCGCGTGGCGATCACCGTGGCCGTGCCTACCTTCCTGATCAAGATCGTCAGCCCGACCCTCAACACGATCTCGATGACGACGCGCGGCTACGCGAAGAGCTACGCCGGCTTCTACCCGAGCGTCGTGCACCGCTACGCGAATCCGCCGGGTCCGGGCAACGGCAACACCAACCAGTTCATCGACCACGTGATGGCCGAAGGCCAGGACTACCAGTGCACGGTCACCAACCCCGGCGCGTGCACTATCGCGGACACGGTGAACAAGGGCCGCGAGTTCGTGATCTTCGGACAAGCCGCGAAGGCGACGAACGACTCGTCCTTCCGCGGCTACATCGCGCTCGACATCCGCGACTTCACCACGGTCGATGGCAGCGGCAACCTGATCCACGAGCAGACCAGTCCCGGCATCGCGTACAACCAGGTGCCCTCGACCGCTACCGTGAACACGCTCAAAGACCTCGAGGCCGCCTGGATCCTCGAGCCGGGCTACCCCGGTCCCGACATCTGCGTCGTCCAGCCCGGTAACTTCCTCCCGTGCGCGCAGATCGCCGTCATCAACGGCTCGAGCTCGGGCCTCTTCGTCGACGACTACGAGAGCCGCTTCAACATCGGCGACCGGCTGCTGCTGCAGCTCTACGACGGCACCGTCAAGACCGTGCCGGACTTCGCGATGTCCACCGGCACGCTGAACCTGCCGAACAGCGGGACCGCCACGTCGACGATCTCGTACACGTTCTCGCCGCAGTTCGCCGCGAGCGGCGCCCAGGTCACGACGACCGTCATCCCGGACGACGGCACGATGACCGATGACGGCGGTGGCACCGCGTCGGTGAACCCGTTCCTGAACGGCTGCGCGACGTTCTCGTCTCCCGTGTTCAGCGCGAATCCGACGCTGAGCGGTGTGTCGACGTACAACCAGACGTGGAACACGATCACGACGTCGGGTTGCGACAAGGGCATCTTCCAGGCGTGGGTACGCGGGACGTCGAGCGCGCCGTACACGAGCCGCGTCCACGAAGCGCTGGTGAACATCAACGTCGGCGGCCAGGCGCGAGACTTCAGCCTCACGAGCTCGGATACCTACGCAGCGATCGCGGCCCCCGGAACGCAGGCCAACTTCGTGATCCGCACGACGACGTCCGCCGGTGGCGCAACGAAGTGGACGGGCAACAACCTCCTGACGCTCTCGTGGGCGAAGTGCCCCACGTCGACCGATCCCGCCATCCTGCCCCCGGAGGTCCTGACCTGCGGCATCGACGGCGTGATGTCGCTCCCCGGCGTCCTGCCGCCGCCCGTGACGAACATGGACCCAGGCGAGGACCACACGTTCAATGTGCAGACGACCCTTGCGCGGACCGGTGAGGTCTACAAGGGCTGGGTGCGTGAGACAGGTCTGGACGACGTGACGAACAAGCGCGTCACGCACCTCATCGAGCTCACGCTCGAGGTGGGCATCGTCGCCGGTGGCGCGACGCAGTACGCCGACGTCCTCGGATACACCGTCTTCGAGATCACCGCCATCAACAGCAACGACGTGAGCGGCCGGGCGATCACCGGCGCGTACACCGACCCCAACGACCCGGCGCTGGCCATCGGACGCAAGTGGCGCCTGGTGCCCTGGGAGACGCCCTAACCTTCACGCGGCATGGCCGCTTCCGCCCGTGACAAGAAACCGCTCCTCGCCCTCCTAGAGCAGGCGCAGCTCGTCTATCTGCTCACGCGTCTCCCGAAGAAGCAGGTGCTCGACGATCCGAAGGACGTTGCGCGCCTCGAGGACGGCCTCGCCGGGATGCGCGGCGCGGCTCGGGGTCTCAGCGCCTCGCTCCGCGAGAGCCATACCGCCGTCCAGTGGGACGAGCTCGCGGAGAAGCCCGATACGCCGGATCTTCTCTGGCGCCGCGCGAAGCGTCTCGGTCCGCAGGTGCTGCGCCAGCTCCGACCGCTGCTCGCGGGCGAGCCGGAGGCGGCGTTCATGCTCGACCCGAGCGCGGAGACGACAAAACGCGCAGCCGCCAGACCGGTGCCGCGGAAGCGCGCGAAGAAGAAGTGACGTGACGGAGGACCGCGGGTCCAACGCGACCACGGGCGAAACGCCGGACCACCTCGTCTTCGTCCCCCGCGTCGGCTTCCGTTCGGTGCACGCGAAGGGCACGAGGGCGAACGTGGTCGCAGCGCAGGACAGTCGCACGCTCACGGCTGCGATCACTCCGGACCGCGACGGCATCCGCCTGCAGTTCAACGTCACCGGTATCCAGATCGAGGTCGAGCCCGCCGGTCGCCGCTTCGAGGGCACGGTCCGTATCCACGACGATCACGGTCGCGACATCTCGACGCCGCGACCCCGCTGGCAGGTCGGCGGGTTCCTGACCCGCGCCGCAGATGGCACGGCCAAGCTCGGCTACACGACGCTACTCGATGCGCTGGCGCACGATGTCGGCGCCATCGTGCTCGGCCTCAGCGGCGAGACGGGCGACTGGAGCGTGACCATCCCGGTCGAGCCGGAGGGCTTCATCGGCGCACGTGCGCAGGCGCTCGATGTGAAGGACACGCGGCACGGCATCACCGTCGCGGCGCGCATGCTGGCGCGCTACGAGGCCGGGACATCCATCGAGCTCGAGGCCTACTTCGATCGACACGACCCCGTCGACGACGCGCGGCCGGCGCGCCGCCGGATCGACGGTATCGGGACGAGCAGCGCGCCACTCAGCGGGCCGCTCCCGCACCGACGGTTGATCCTGCGCGACGACGCGGGCAGGCAGTACGTCGAAGCGGGCTGGTCGTTCGTCGATCCCATCGCTGGCAGGCATCGCGAGGTCGTGACGTTCCCGCCGCTTGGTGGGGCCATCGTCGTAATCGAGATCGACGATCTCTGGATGCAGGAGCGCACCGACGAGATCGTGCGCGTGCCGGTTCCGGGCGAGGCCGACGTCAGCGTCGTCGGCTGCAGCGCACATGTCGTCGCGTCGCGCGTCACGGAGCGTGGCGAGATCCGCATCGACTGCACACCGCGCGACCCGGACGCGGTGCGCCAGCTCCTCTATCTCGGCAGCGTTGTGGTCCCGGGCGGCGACCCGCGGGGCACGATCGGTATGGGCATCACGCACTGCATCGGAGAGCGACCGTACGTCACGGTCCCGGACGCCACGGCGCAGGTCGACGAGGTCACGCTCGGCAGCCCCGAGGTGCAGGTGAGGGGACCCTGGACGCTGCGCATCCCACTCGCCGAAGCCCGGCCAGGAGATCAGCCCTCGGTAGCATGAGGGTGCTGTGGTAGACGATCTCGTCTACATCCCGCGCGTCGGTTTCAGGTCGGCGAACGCGCCCGGCACGAGGGAGAAGCACGTCGTGAGGCGAGGCGGCGCGACGCTCAGCGTCGAGATCTCGCCGATCCGCGACGCCTGCAAGGTGAACATCGAGATCGTCGGCGCGGACGTGACGCCGCCGACCGATAACGACTACTTCGAGCGCGGGCTCTTCGCCCCATATCCCGAGTTCGGCACCCTCGCGATAACGGACGACGCAGGCCGCGATGTCTCCGCTCGGGTCCCCGGTTGGCACGGCGCCGGATGGATCCGGCGCACCGCGGACGGCGAGGTCACGCTGGGGTTCGGCACCGTGATCAGGCCACTCGATCACGACGTTCGTCGCGTCACGATCGGCTTGAACGGCGCAGCCGGCGCCTGGCAGGTGGACGTGCCGCTGGAGCCCGCGGGTCTGCAGGGTCCAGCGGGCTACCCGATCGACGCCTCCGACACACAGCGTGGCGTGCGTCTACATGCGCGCACCATCGCGCGCACGAGCGAGCTCACGGCGATCGAGATCGAGGCGCGTCTCGATCCGCCCGACGCCGCGGACGCGACGGTGAAGCGCAGCCTGCGCGGGATCGGCTGCAGCCTCGGCGGCGGGCGCCTCTGCGGTGATCGGCTGTTCCTGCGCGACGAGGACGGCAACGTCCGTTTCGAGCACGGATTCGGCGCGTTCGACCAGGGGCCCGGTCTCTCTCGCGAGGTGGCCACGTTCCCCCCTCTACCCGACGGCGTGCGCACGGTGACCCTCGAGTCGGAATTCATGTGGGTCCACCATCTGTCGGAGGAGCGCGTTCGGGTACCGCTGCCCGGCGAGACGGACGTGATGCTCGCCGGATATCGGGGTCGTGTGACGGTCACCCGTCTCCCCGGCGTGTACACGGAGGGCGCGGTGCGCGTCGAGTTCGCGCCCAGCGACCCCGAGGCAGACGAGCAGCTCGCTTACATCGGCGGCGTCAACACGGAAGTTGCCAATCGCACCGGGTTCCGCATGAGCCACGCGTTGGGACAGCGTCCGATCATCGAGGTACCCGAGCCGACCGGGACGGCGACCGATGTGGAGCTGCGAGGCCCGGTCGTGCAACTGCGCGGACCGTGGCGGCTCCGCATCGCGTTGCCTGAGGACGAACCGAGCGTCTTCTAGCGGCTCATCGCCCCGTCAGCTCGCTCACGATCGGTCCGAGCTTCTCGACATCTGGCCCGCGCAAGCAGAAATAGGTGATGCCGATGGCGTCACGCAGGCGCACGATGTGGTCGCGGATCTCCCGCAGTGTCCCGATGCCGCGATAGGCGTTATTCCGGATCGTCTCCGGTTCCACCGCGCCGCGCTCCCCCGGCGCGACACGCGCGGCGATCTCCGCGATCGCCTTCTCGCGGTCGTCGGTGAGCGTGCAGTCGAGGAACATCGAGAGCTCGATCGCGCCGAAGCGGTCGCCGGCGGCCTCGCGCACGATGTCGATCTGCTCGCGCATCGTCTCCATCCGGAACTGCTCGGGCGGGATCTGACCCGAGCCGGTGATCCCTGCCGGCACGATCGCGACGATGTCGGCTTCACGGCCCGCGAGCGCGAGTATCTGCGGACCGCCGCCGGCGATGAGGAACGGCGGATGGGGCTGCTGCACCGTCTTCGGCCGGCACTCGGCCTTCTCGACTCGGTAGTAGTCGCCGGCCAGCGTGACCTGCTCCTCGGTGAACAGACGCTTCATGAGTGTGACCGCCTCCGCGAGCCGCGCGACGCGCACCCGGCCGCGATCGAACGGGATGCCGGTGCTCTGGTAGTCGCGATCGAGCCAGCCCGCGCCGATCCCGAGCTCGAAGCGTCCGTTCGTGATCATGTCGAGCGTCGCGCACTCGCGCGCGAACACCGTCGGGTTGCGAAAGTCGTTGTCCATCACGAGCGTGCCGACGCGCAGCTTTGGCGCGACCATCGCCGCGGCCGCGAGCGCCGGCATCGCGGCCCACGCCCCGCCGATCATGTGGTCGGGCATCGCCAGGGTCCCGTAGCCGAGCGCCTCGATCCGCTTCGCCCGGTCCAGCCACTCCTGCCCGCTGGGCGCGCCGCCGGACTGCGTCGCGAAGCGCATCGGACGTGTGGACATCGCTCCACTCTATGGTCCCGGGACTACGCTGGTTCAACGCCATGCTCCGGTCGTGGGGTCCACTGGTTTCGATCCTGCTCGCGATCCTTGCCGCGTCGTGCGGCGGTCGTCCGAGTGTCACGGTCAGGGTCGCCGGCGAGAGCGTCCCCATGCACCTCGCTAGCACGCTCGAGGGCACGCCATGCTCGACGACGATCGGCGATGGGCCGGCCGGGCCACAGGATCCGAAGATCGTCCGCGCGACGCCGCCAGTTGCGATCCGAGTCGATACCGATCCCGGCGCCGATGTCCGTGGCTGGATCTACGATATCGACGCGCCGACGCCATCTCGCGGCCCGCTCGAGGAGTTCACGCTGCTTGGCAGCGGTGAATATCGATCGCGCTCGATCGTCGCAGCGCGCACGTACGAAGTCATGGTTCACGTCGAGCGTTCCCTCCTCGGCTTTCGCAACCGGGTGACACACGTGTTCCGTATGCGCGTGCAGCCGCCCTAGAGCGACACCGGAACCGACTGGCCCGCCGAGCGGTATAGGGCGATACATGCGTCGCAGAGTCCGACTCGCACTCGCGCTCGTTCTCACTTGCGGAGGGTGCGCGCCGGCGGGCTCCGCCCCTTCCCCGTCGCCGGCCGCGGCGCTCACCGCCCCGTCGAGCTGCACGCCGACCCGGGCCGACGTTCCCGCCAACTACAGACCCGACGCCCCGGTGCGTAACAAGATCGGCTCGGGCGGCTACGTCATCGAGGGTGTCGTCATGCGCGCGAGCTGCGTGCCGGTGCCACAGGCGCGCATCGAGTTCTGGCACGTCAATCCCGACGGCGTGTACGACGACGACCACCGCGCGACCGTCATCGCCGACGACCGCGGGCAGTATCGCCTCGACACGACGCGGCCCGTCGCCTACGGCGGCGGGACGGCGCACGTCCACATCCGCGTGAGCCGGCCCGGCAAGTCGCTCGTCGCGATCCACTTCCCGCAGGGTGCGCCGGTGGACCGCGTCGACCTCGTGTTCGACGACTAGATGCGCCGCCTCCTCGTCATTGCCCTCGTCGTCGTCGCGTGCGCGGCACCGTCTGGACCGCCCGCGAGCTCGCCCGCACCATCACCGTCGTCGAGCGCGGTCGCGCTCGGTGGCCTCGTCTTTGACGTGCCCGACTTCTCGGGCAAGGCGACGATCCGGATCCGCGAGCAGCTCTTCGAATGGCCGGCACCGGCCGACGCGATCCTCACGACAGACGGCATCACTGGCGCGTTCGGCCTGCGCGACGACGGCACGTTCGCGGACGGATCGCTGCTGCGCGTCCCGCTCAGCACGCTGAAGAGCGACGACGACCGGCGCGCGGATGCGGCGCGGGAGACGATGAACGCCGACCGCTTCCGTGACGCGATCGTGAAGCCCGTGCGCGCAGGCGGACTCAGCCTGCCGCTTCCGACAAGCGGCACGTTCACGTTCACGCTGGACAGCCTCATGACGGTCAACAACTTCGAGCGCGAGGTGCGCTGGGACGTGACCGCGGAGCGCAGCGGGCGCGACCTCAGGGTGCGCGCGCGGACGTCGTTCAGATTCGGCCTCTTCGGTATGGATCCGCCGCGGCGCGGTCCCGTGCTGTCGATCGTCGACGAGATCCGTATGGAGATCGAGCTCGACGCGAAGCAGCGCGGCTAGCCCAGGTCCACGTCGCGAGCGAGGAGCTTTGGCGGCAGCGACCCGGCGGCCAGCAGCTTGTCGTGGAAGAAGCGCATTCCCCACCCCTTCGCCCGCGCCCGGTCGCGCAGGTCGAGGATCGCCTGCCGGCCGAGCGCGTACGACGACGGCTGCGTCGGCGTGAGGGTGTAGCGGCGCACCTCGGCGACCGCGTTCGGCGGCTCGAGCTTGGGCCGCTCGACCATGTACGCGACCGCCTCGTCGAAGCTCATGTCGCCGGTCGCAAGGCCGACGTCGACCACGACGCGCGCCGCCCGCCAGAGAAGGTCCTTGAGACGGAGCAGCCTCGTTTCTGCCGAGTCGAGGAAGCCGATCTCCGTCATCAGCTCCTCGACGTATAGGCCCCAGCCCTCGACCATGAGGTTGCTGCGGAGCGCCTTTCGCGCGAGCGACGCGTTGTCGGCGGCGTACGTGAGCTGCAGATGGTGGCCGGGATAGCCCTCGTGGCAGGCGATGACCGGGATCCCGGCGCGTGGATGGCCTTCCAGACGCTCGCGGCGCGTGCGCTCGTCGTCGTCCGCCATGGGCAGCGTGACCCAGAACCTTCCGCGGCGGTCCGCCGCGAGGGGCGCCGCCGCGACGTATGCGGCGTACGGGTAGGTCGTGCGCTGGAAGTCGGGCATGGTCTCGACCACCAGGTCCTCGCCGTACGGGATCGACGCGATCGAAGACAGCAGCACCGCTTCGCGCGAGCGTTCCATCGCGGAGCGGTACGTGTCGACGAGCTCTTCGGCCTCGGGGTGGTCGCGGCGCAGGCGTGCCACCGAGTCGCGCCAGTCATCGTCGCCGAGCGCGCGCGCGGCCTCGGTGATCCGTGCCTCGGTCTCGCGGAAGAGCTCCTCGCCGTATGCGCGGAGGCTCGTCGTGTCGTGTTCGAGCAGCTCCTTTTCCTTCAACAGCTGCTCGAACGCGTCGCGACCGATCGCGAAGGAGCCGCGCGCCTTCGGCGAGAGATCGGCGCGCAGCCACGCGACGTATCGGTCGAGCGCGTCGGCGGCCGCATTCGCAGCGGGCAGCAGCGCGCGGCCGACAACGCGACCGAGCGCGTTGTCGTGTAGCGACTTCGGCAGCTCGTCGCGCAGGAACGCCGCGCCGGCGGGCGCCGTGCGCAGCGCGATGTCGATCCACTCCGGCGGGACACGCGCGGGATCGAGGCTCTCGCGCGCGGCCTCGAGCGCTCGGGGGGCTTCCGCAAGACGCTCGGCGAGCGCGGCCAGCCGCTCCTCGAGCATCCCGTGCTGGCGGAGCAGGATGTAGTAGGCGCCGCGCGTGATGAGGTCCGAGTAAAGGGACGGCTGACGGCGCCAGCGCTCGAAGGACTGCAGCGTCTTCTCGCCGCGGAGATCCGCGAGCACGAGGAGGCGGTC
>DATEDV010000320.1:0-3293 GCA_035281485.1 Candidatus Limnocylindria bacterium
GTGCGCCGTGATCCGATCGCCGCCGGTGAGCGTCTTGACGAGCGCCTCGTTCCACGCCTTGCCCTCGTCGACCTCTTGCGAGATCACGAGCCGCTTGCCGAGCAACGTCATGAGGCTCGTCGGGTGTTGGCTCGTGCCGCCGAGCAGCACGTGGCTCGCGATTGTGCACGCGTAGTCGCCCATGATCGACTGCGCGAGCTCGAGCAGCGTGCCTTTTCCGTTGGCACCGTGCGCGCCGTACCACAGACCGAGTACCTGATCGCGTACGAGGCCCGTGAGCGCGTACCCGAGGAAACGCAGGACGTACAGCGCGACCTCGGTGTTCCCGGCGAACACCTCGCCCAGGAACGACGCGAAGCGTGGCGCGGTCGCGGCGGGATCGTACTCGACGGGCGCGAGCTTCGAGCAGAGCGCGAGCCGGTCGTGCTCACGGAGCTGCCCCGTGCGCAGATCGATCATCCCGTTCGCCGCGTTGAGCGTCCACGGGTCCGAGTCGAGCGCGGACACGTCGAGCGCGAGCCCGTCCATACGCGACGCGAGCGACAGGCACGCGTCGATCTTCGATCGCGCCTCGCTCTGCGTCGCCCATTTCGCGAGGATGGCATCACCGCTCGTGGTCGCGAGCTTGCCGAGCCCGCGCACGGTCGCGATCGCTTCGCTCACGGGCTCGCCGCTCGCGGCCCAGCGCGTGCCGTCCCATCGGAGCCAGCCGAGCCCGCGCACGTGTCGGAGCCCGTCGCCGTGCTCGGACATAAAGCGCTCCGCATTCCCGACGTCCGTGAGCGCGCCGTGCTCGAGCGTGGACGCGATCACGGAGCGCGACACGGACGGCACGAGGTCGATCACGGCGCGCAGCGCTTGCGCGTCCGCGGGGTCGACGAGCTCGGCGAACAGGGGCCAGCCCGCGCGATTCTTCTCGCCCTCCGCGAACGTGCTCGCGATCGCGGTGCGTCGATGCCCGTCATCGCGTCCGCCGCCGAGCTCGGCCGCCGGCAGGATGAGCGACTCCGCGTCTTCGTGCGTCCAGCCCGCGTGCCAGAGCGCGCCCGCCAGGCGCATCGCGCCCTCGTGCGCGCCACGAGCCGCCTGGAGACGCGGCCACATGCGGGCGAGCAGCGTGGCCGCGGCGAGACGAGCGAACGCCGTGAGCAGCTCCGTGGGCTCGACACGCGTCGGTCCCGTCTCACCGCCCGTCCACTCGATGGCCTCGCCGCTCGGGTGGATCGACGGCGGCACCACGGTCTGGAGTCCGGTGCTGCGGAGCTCGACGTGTGTACGTGCGGGCTTGTGCGTCTTGATCGGGCACACGTACAGCCAGTGCGAGCGTCGCTTCGACGCGTGGCCGAACGTGCATGTCGACGGGAGAAAAAACTCGGCCAGTCGCACGGCTTCGTCGCAGTCGAGGTCCACGTCGACAAGACCGCCCGAGGGCGCACCGAGCTTCACGCCCGTGTTGTCGCCGGGCGCGAACGACTCGGGCGTGTACTCGATCGCGGGCCAGCCCTTGTCAGTCGGGCCCTTCGCGAGTGGCGGGATCCGAACGAGCTTCCAGCCTGCGGCGACGTACGCGTCACGCATGCGCTGTGGTCTTCGCTTTGTGGCAAGCAACGCAGAGCGTTTGCAGCTTCGCGTGCTCGCGATGGTACGCGAGCCACAGCGGCACGAGGTCTACCCCGGTAGGTCGCCAACGCAGTACGTGCCGCATCGTCGTGCGGTCGAACGCTGCCTCAATCTGCTCGACGTCGGCGCGAGCGAGCCACGCGTCACGCAGCTCTGCGAACGTTGGTGATACGTGATCGGTGTGCTGCCCCGGGGCACCGCACGAGCACGTTTGGTGCTCTCGGCGATGCGCGCGGGTGTCATCGTCCACGATCTTCCGCAGCCGCTTCGTGACGCGATCGATGTGGCTCGTCGAGCCCATGTACCGGATCGACGGCTCGACTACGGATCCGTCTGGGAGCACGAACACGAACCCGGGATAGCCTGCCCAGCGCACACCGACGTTCGCGGTGGCAAGACGGGCGTCCCCGCCCTTGTAGTGTTGCGCGAACGCGTCTCGAACGAACGCGAGCTCGTCTCCGCCCAGCACGCGATCAATCCGCACCGCGTAGAGAATACCACTCAGCGCGGATCGAAGGGCGCCCTTCGTGTACGCGCGCCCGAGAACGTCGAGCTGCATGCCCGCCCGATCGTACGCGCACGTACCCGATCGCGTCAAGCGGAATCGCGTGCAGGCGCGAGCTCGTACAGCGCGAGCCCCTTGCCGATCGCGGCACGGAACGCGGACGCGATCGGGAACCCGAGCAGGCGGATCCGCTGCTCTGTCTCGAGCCAGAACCCGACGCGCCACGCCGCGGGGAGCTTCGCGGCTTGCGCCGACGGCAGATCTTGCGTCGTCACGAAGAGCGC
The DNA here is from genome assembly GCA_035281485.1 of Candidatus Limnocylindria bacterium. GTDB lineage: Bacteria > Chloroflexota > Limnocylindria > P2-11E > P2-11E > CF-39. The sequence goes on from DATEDV010000320.1 coordinate 2,410, forward strand.
GCCGAAGTGTGCCGCGTGCCGGAGCACGTCGTTCGGCGTGGCGAATCGGCCTCCGAGCGTCGCGGAGCCCCCGTATGCGTGCCACACCGCGGTGGCTCGTTCGATCAGATCGCCAGAGACGAGAACGGGGTATGATTTCTGCCGGCTCACGCCCGCGAGTGTACGATCGCGAGACATACCGCGTCAAGATCGACGCATACGAACGCGAAACGCGGCGGCGAACGCGCCTATGCGTGCTATGTCACAGCCGTTTCCGTTCGTCCTTAAAGGGTATGGCTAGTATGTGTGTATGTGTACATACCTTCATACACAAGACATACCGGTACATACCGTCATACCCTACGAGGACGAACGAAAACGGCTGTGACATAGCACGCATAGGTCCGCGTGAATCGCGGACGCCCGGGCAGCCGCGATCGCCGCGGTTCGCGATCCGTGCTACCATCACGCCATGCCCCAGCCTGAAACGCGAAGCGCGATCCGCACACTGCTCGACGGCACGTGGGACCGCCGCGACCTGATCGCGCTCGCGACCCTGCTGCTCGCGGCCGCGATCGCATGGGCCGAGTACGGCGGAGCGATCGCGCCCGACGACGCGGAGCCCGAGCCCGCCGCGGACACGGACACGGACACGGACACGGACACGGGCGGCTGACGGACGTGGTACGATCGGGGTGTGCAACTCTCCGTCGCTGTCCGTAACGCCCGCCTCGACGCGATCGAGACCGCGATCGGGACGTCCCCGATCCTGCGCATCCGTACGGGCGCACCACCTGCCGCGTGCGCGACCGCGGACTCCGGCACCGTCCTCGCCGAGATGACGCTTCCGTCCGACTGGATGGCGGCAGCGGCCTCAGGCGCGAAGGCTCTCGTTGGCTCGTGGC
>DATEDV010000321.1:0-2833 GCA_035281485.1 Candidatus Limnocylindria bacterium
TCGCTCGCCTTCACGACGAGATAGCCCGCCTGCGACAGCGAGTACGCGACCAGGCCCAACAAATCGAGATCGTCATCGGCGACGAGAATCTTCATGCGGTCCTCTGGTTGGGCTCGGGCTCGCGCGGCAGCGTGAGCGTGAAACGCGTGCGGCCCGCGGCGGTGCGTCCGGCGGTGATCGTTCCACCGTGACGTTCGACGATCGAGCGCGAGATCCAGAGCCCGAGCCCCAGACCGCCCGGCTCGGGCTCCTGCGCGCCACCGCGTTTGAATCTTTCGAAAATATCCTCGCCGCCCTCGGGCAGGCCCGGGCCCGCATCCTCGACCCACGCTGTCACGACGTCGGCGGCGCTCGACGCGCCGACACCGATGGCCGTGCCCTCGGGCGCGAACTTGCTCGCGTTGGCGATGAGATTGACGAACACCTGCGTGAGACGCGTGGCGTCGCCCTGCAGCTCGAGGTCGTCCGGCAGATCGAACTCGAACGTCTGGCCACGCTGCGTCAGCAACGCCTCGACGAGCGCGCGAGCGTCGTCGATGACATCCGCGAGCGAAATGGATTGACGGCGCACGTCGAGCTGACCGGACTCGATGCGCACGCTCTCGAGCAGGTTGTCGATGAGGCGCGTGAGCCGCAACGAACCGCGCTCGAGCGAGAGCACGAGCTCCGTGAGCTCCGCGGGCGACTTCGATTTCAATCCCTCGCGCAGCAGCTCGATGGACGCGAGCTGCGCGGCCAGCGGCGTGCGGAATTCGTGACTGACGTTCGCGAGCACAGTGTCGCGCGCGCGGCGCACGCCTTCGAGCTCGGTCTCGTCGCGTAGCACCTGCACCTGCAGTCCGTCCACGACGCGCGAGCTCGTGATCACCGCCTGGCGCGTACCGGAGCTCGTCTGCAATTGCTCGACCGACGTCGCGCTGCCGGCCTGGCGCGCACGCAGGATCGGGCACGCCGTCGTCGCGCAGGGACGCGGGCCCTTCGTCGACCCTTCCGGTCCACAGGGCTTCAACACGTCGCCGCAGAATTTTCCGATCGCGTCGGACGACTCGATGCCTAACAACCGCGCGGCCTGCGGGTTGAGGTATCGGATATTGCGCTCCTGGTCGACGGCGTAGACACCTTCGACGACGGCGTCGAGCACGACGTTCGCCTGCGCCTCGCGCTGGCGCAGCTCGAGATTCAGGTCGACGAGATTGCGGCGCATGTCGTCCATCGTGCGCGCGAGCTGTCCGATCTCCGCCGGACCCGCGGTCGGAATCGACGTCGCGAAGTCGCCCTGGCCGAGCCGGATCGCGGCGTCCGTCAACGCTTCGGCGGGACGCGTGACGCGCCAGCCGAGCAACACGCCCGCGACGACCGCGAGTCCCGCGAAACCGACCGCGGTCAGGATCAGTCGCCAGACGAGCGCGCTCACGGCCTGGTCCGTCTCGGTGGACGACGCCGTCGTGCGGATCAGCGCGATGCCTTCGCCGGTTGACGAGAACACGGGGAAACTGGACGCATACAGTCCCAGCGAGTCGATGCGTTGCACGGCGAAGCGGCCGTCCGACAGCGCCTGCGAGTGCAGCGACGTGAACTCGTTGTCGGGCGCCGCGGCGTACGCGCGGTAGTTGATGAGCGTGACCGGGAGACCGCTGTGGTCGCTCAGCACCTGCTCGAGCTTGTCGTCGAGCAGGTGCACGACGACGACGCTGAACGAGGTGTACTGCGCCGGTAGTTTGGCCACCGCGCCGACCACCGAGTACTGCGTGCCCGGCGGCACCGCCATGAACCGCTCGCCCTGCTCCGCGGCCACCGCGTAGAGCTCGGGCCACGGCAGCTCGACGCCGCTCGCGGCGACGACCTGCGCGCCGTCGAACACGGCGCAGGCATCGAGCTCGCTCGTCTCGCAGAAGCGCCGCAGGAAAGGTGTGAGACCCGCCCGACCGGGTTCGGCGATGAGCCGTCGCAGCGGCGGACGCTCGGCAAGGACGCGCGAGTACGTGAGCGTGTCCTCGGCCATGCGCGTGATCTCTTCACGCGCGTTCGCGCCCGCGAGCTGTACGTGCAGCTTCTGCTGGCTGTCGGCGAGGCCGCGCAGCATGTCGATCGCGAAATAGGAGATGCCCGCGGCGACGAGCAGCACGATCAGCACGTTGCTCGCCGCCAGCCACCAGCCGAGGCTGTTGCGCTTCATCGGCGGCGGTATCCGGAGCGCTCCACGAGCGTCTTGATGATCAGCGTGACGACCGCGAGCATCGACAGCATCGAGGCGACCGCGAAGGCGCCGATGAAGTTGTACTCGTTGTAGAGGATTTCGATGTGCAGCGGCATCGTGGTAGTCAGTCCACGGATGTTGCCGGAGACGACGGAGACGGCGCCGAACTCGCCCATCGCGCGTGCGTTGCAGAGGATGATGCCGTACACGAGTCCCCAGCGGATGCGCGGCAGCGTAACACGGAAGAACGTGAACCAGCCGCCGGCGCCGAGCGTGATCGCGGCCTCTTCCTCGTCGTTGCCGAGCTGCTGCATGAGCGGGATCAGCTCGCGCGCGACGTACGGGAAGGAAATGAAGATCGTCGCGAGCACGATGCCGGGGACGGCGAAGATGATCTGCATGTCGTGCGCCATCAGCCACTCGCCGAACCAGCCCTGCGAGCCGAACAGGAATACGAAGACGAGGCCCGCGACCACCGGGGAGACCGCGAACGGCAGGTCGATCAGGGTCACGAGCAGGCTCTTGCCCCGGAACTCGAAGCGCGCGACCGCCCAGGCCGCGCAGATGCCGAAGATCGTGTTGGCCGGCACGACGATCGCCGCGGTGAGCAGCGTGAGGCGGATCGAGGCCAGCGTG
>DATEDV010000322.1:0-10890 GCA_035281485.1 Candidatus Limnocylindria bacterium
TGCTGCTCATCGCGCTCGTCGCGATCTTACGGCTGCGCCTGGCATGGCGGCCGATGGCGCTCGCGACGATCGTGGGCAATGTCATCGTGCTGCGACAGCACGTGCTCGCGGGGATCGATCCGACCTGGGTGCTGCTCGTGGTCGGCTCGTGGCTCGCCCTCGGGCGCGCGTGGCTCTCACCGGTCCTGCTGGGTCTGGCGTTCGCGTCGCGTCAGCCCGCGTGGTTCGTCGCGCCGTTCTACTTCGCTGTCGTCTGGCAGCGCAAGGGTCGACGCGAGGCGATCCGTCGAGCCGCGATCGCGGCGGCCGTCGCGCTCGCTGTGCATCTGCCGTTCGTGGTGGGCGCTCCGGCGCGACTCATCGAGGGCGTGAGCGCGCCGATCCTCGCCCCGCTCGAGCCCGACGGCGTCGGGCTGGTGCGCTTCGGCCTCGCGGGGGTCGGTCCGCTGCTGCCGCGCGTCGTCTACGGAGCGCTCGCCGTCGCGTCGTTCGTCGCACTCCTGGTGGTGTGTCTGCGCTGGCGGCGGGTCCTCACGAGCGCGTCACTGGTATGGCCGTTCTTACCGCTGTACCTGGCCTGGCGCTCGCTGCAGAACTACTTCGTCGCCCTGCCGCTCTTCGTCCTCATCGCCGACGAGGAGCTCGCGCCGGAAGTACCACCACCCCTTACGCGCTGAGGGCGCCGCCGCCACCGGACCGATACCCGTTCCTTTCGCGGACGGCCAACAGTGGGCGCCGGATGGGCCGCTTTTTCCCTCGCGATGTCCTTCTGGTGGCTCGGCTGCTCGCGGTCGCCGGCGCACTGGTGTGGATCCTGATCGGTGGACGCGCCACGCTCGCCGTCGCGTATCTGGCCCTCGCCTTCCTGATCCTGACGGCGCTGCTCATCTGGTGGGACGATTTGCGCCGCGGCGGCCCGATCTCTCTTTCGGAGATCTCTCCGCTGGTCGTGTTCGGTGACCTGACCGCGGCCGGCCTCTGGATGATCGCGAGCGCGCCCAACGAGCGCAGCGTCGCCTTCGTCGTCGTGATCGCGCTCGGCGCGCTCGCCATGTACCGCCTCGGCACGCACGGCGTCACCGCGACTGCGATCGCATATCTGGCGGGCCGGATCGGTCAGGAGCTCGTTCGCGTCGGTCTCGGTATCCCGACGCCGATCGCGCACATCTTCGGTGAGACGATGGTCGTGATCCTCGTCCTGATCATCCTGAGCGCGACCGTCGCGCACTACCGTGGCGAGCAGCTTTCGGGTGCGCGCGCGCTGCGACTTGCGCGCAGCCTGCAGCGCGTCGCGACCGAGGTCGGCCAGGAGACGGCACCCGAAGCGCTCTTCCGCTCCATTGCACGCAACGCGCTCCTGCTCGTCGACGCGCACCACGCGACGATCAACCGCCGGCGCGGTGCGGACTTCGCGATCGTCGCAGGCGCCGGGACGGGTGAGCGCGCCGTCGGTGCCCGCGCGCCGGCGGGACGTGGGATCGTGGGCGCGGTCCTGCGGTCCCGGCGCGCCGTGGCCTGGGACGACTACGCGGAGGAGCCCACGGCCGTGCCGGCGGTACGGGACATCGGTGTGCGCTCGATCGTCGGCCTGCCGATCGTCGTTCAGGGCGAGATCGCGGCCACCCTCACCGTCGGCCGGCTTCAGGTGCGGCCGTTCGACGAGAACGACGTGCGCGCGCTCGACGGTCTCGCCTCACACGCGTCGATCGCGCTGCGCAACGCGCGCATCATCGAGCAGGCACGCCGGGTGGAAGCCGTGTCGCGAGAGCTCGCCGCCGAGACCGGTGCCACCTCGGACGTGATCCGCCGCATCGCGGAGGAGGTGCACGAGGCGTACGACACGGAGTTCGTGCTCGTCGCCGAGGTGCACGGCGACATCGCCGTGGACCGCGCCGGCATCGGGCTCGCGGCGCCGCTCTCGGGTACGGCGGCGGAGGAAGTCGGGCCGCTGCTGCAGCAGGTCATTCGTCGCCGCGAGGTCGTGACCGTCCGCGACTACGCCGTGGAGATGCGCGATGAGACGGGCGGGCACGCGCGGTCCCTGAGCGACGCCGGCATCCATGCGGCGATGGCCGCGCCGGTCATGCTGGGCGGCGATGTCGTCGGGGCAGTCGGCATCGCGACGACCGACCCCGACCGGACATTCGACGCGATCGACCGGCAGGGACTGTTCGCGTTCGCGCAGCTCGCGGCCTCCGCGCTGCGCTCGGCGCGACAGCGCGAGGACCGCGAGCAGCGCATCCGGCGACTGTCCGCCCTCAATCTCCTGGCGTGGCAGCTCGCCGGCGTGCACGAGCCGTTCGGCATCGCGCGTCTCGCGTACGAGGCCGCCGGCATCCTGGTCGCGCGTGACTCCTTCTATGTCGCGCGCTACGACGACGCCAAGCGTGAGTTCGATTTCGTCCTCGAGGCCGAGGGAACGGACGTCTGGGCCGGCACCCGGAGCCCGCTGGGCACGGGGCCGACGAGCCAGGTCGTCCTCACCGGCGAGACCTATCACGCGAAGGGGCCCGCGGACGCGGTGCAGCGTCGCGGCCAGACGTTCGGCAAGACCGACTGGCCTTCGGCGTCCGCCGTCCACGTACCGCTGAAGAGCCGTGGTCGCCTCGTCGGCGTGCTCTCGAGTCAGTCCTACCGCACCGGCGCGTACGACGACGAGGACATCGCGGTCCTTCAATCGCTCGCGAACCTCGTGGCGACCGCGTTCGAGAACGCCGAGCACCTCGCGCAGATGCGCGAGCTCTACCTCGCGTCGGTCAAGGCGCTCGCCGCGGCGGTCGACGCACGCGATCCGTACACGCGAAGCCATTCCGCGCGCGTCGCGGCGCTGGCGCGGACCATCGGCGACGAGATGCGTCTCTCGGCGGACCAGCTGCGTCGCGTGCAGCTCGGCGCGCTCCTGCATGACATCGGCAAGATCGGCGTCCCGGACGCGATCCTGAACAAGCCCGGCCCGCTCACGCCGGACGAATGGGTGCTCATGCGGACGCACCCCGCGGTCGGCGGATCCATCCTCGCGGCGGTCGAGCCCCTCCGCGATCTCGTTCCGATCGTCACGACACACCACGAACGGTTCGACGGTGCGGGCTATCCGGAAAAGCTCGCGGGCGAGTCGGTGCCGATCGAGGCGTACGTCGTCGCGGCCGCCGACGCCTTCGAGGTCATCGTGAGCCGGCGCGCCTACAAGCAGGCGCAGAGCGTCGAGTTCGCGTGCAGCGAGCTGGTCCGCTGTCGCGGGACGCAATTCCATCCCGACGTCGTCGATGCGTTCCTCCGCGTGATCGAGCGCGACCGCCTGCAGGGCGCGGCCTACCTCCGTCGCGTCGGCGCGATCGAGGAGGAGGACATGGCCAACGTCCCGGGACCGGGCGGCGTGCTCGAGCAGTTCGCCGCGTCGGCGCACGCGCACGGCCGGCAGCTCGCGGTCCTCCAGCGGCTCGCGTCGGAGATCAGCGCGGTGCTCGATATCGACGAGCTCGCGGGCCGGCTCCTCCGGATCGTCTGCGAATCGATGGGCTACGAGAACGGCTTCCTTCTCACGCTCGACGACAAGCACCAGAGCCTGGTGGTACGAGCCGCCGTCGGGCCGTCGGAGCCGTACGTCGGCCAGCTGCTGACGCGCGGTATAGGCATCAGCTGGTGGGTGATCGAGCACGGGCAGCCCCAGAACATCACCGAGGCGCAAAAGGATGCGCGCTTCTACGGGCCGCCGAACATCCAGTCCGTCCTGTGCGTGCCGCTGCAGCTCGGCGACGAGCGCGTCGGCGTGCTCGGGATCGAGAGCCCGCGCCTTCAGGCCTTCGGGCACGAGGACGAACAGCTGCTCACAGCCGTCTCGCACCAGGTCGCGGCCGCGCTGCGCGTCGCGAAGCTGCACCAGGCCGCGAAGACCGCCGCGGCGACGGATCCGCTCACGGGTCTACCGAACCGGCGGACGTTCTTCACGCGACTCAGCGAGGAGCTCGAGGGCGATCCCCACGCACCGCTCACGGTCGCGGTGCTCGACGTGAACGGCCTGAAGCAGCTCAACGACGAGTTCGGCCACGGCGCCGGGGACGAGGCGCTCGTCCGCATCGGCGAGATGCTCTCGGCGGGCGTCCGCGACCACGACACGGTCGCGCGCATCGGTGGCGACGAGTTCGCGATCCTGTTCCCGGGCGCGCCGCTGCTCGCGGCGGAGCGTGTGATGCGCCGCGTCGCGAGCAACATCGCCGAGGGCACGCTCGCCGACGGGAAGCAGCTTCCCAGCATCGCCTGGGGCGTCGCGGACGCCTCGGATCGGCCGATCACCGTCGACGCGCTCGTTGCCGCGGCGGATCGGGCGATGTACCGGCACAAGCAGTTGACGAGGGGCTCGCGGGCGTCGCTGGCCTGAGACTGGGCTACCATTCGTAGGACCGGCAACGACCGGGAAGAAGACCGGCCCACGGACCGATAGAGAAGGCGCGTCACCGGCTGGAAGCGCGCCGCGGTGAACGGGGACGGGAAGTCGCCCGCGAGTCGGAACGGAGGCACCCGTTATCGGCCGAGAGGTCGCACGCTGAGGGATCGGTGTCGCGACGAAGTCGGGTGGCACCACGGCGCTGTTCGTCCCGGACGAGCAGCGCTTTTTGTTTGCCTGCGAGGGACGAGAACGAGCAGGGAGGTCGAGCGATGGCCATGACGAAAGAAAGACTGGATCCGCCGCAGTCCGTCGTCTCCTTCGGGGAGAAGAACTACCGCGCGTCGGCCGTCGAGGGTGACCTCTACGACTGGTGGGAGCGCTCGGGCTTCTTCACGCCCGATGAGGCGAATCCCAACAAGCCGTTCGTCATGATGCTGCCGTTACCCAACGTCACCGGGGATCTGCATCTCGGTCATGCGCTCGGCTTCGGCGGCTACGAGGACCTCATGGCGCGATGGCACCGCATGCTCGGCGAACCGACGCTGTACATGCCCGGCACCGACCACGCCGGGATCATCGCGCAGAAGGTCGTCGAGGACGAGCTCGCGAAGAACGAGATCGGCCGCGCCGACCTGGGGCGCGAGAGATTCCTCGAAGAGATGTGGAAGTGGATGGACCACTACCGCCCTCGCATCGAGAAGCAGCTCCGTCTCCTCGGATGCTCGCTGGACTGGTCGCGGCGCAACTTCACGATGGAGCCCTCGAAGCAGCGCGCCGTGCGCACGCATTTCATCCGTCTCTACAAGCGCGGCCACCTCTATCGCGCCGATCGCATCGTGCACTGGTGCCTGCGCTGCCAGACGACGTATTCCGACCTCGAATCGGAGCACATCGAGCGGACCGACCCGCTGTATCACGTGCGGTACCCCTGGGCCGACGCGAAGCCCGGGGACGTGCCGCTCGTCATCGCGACGACGCGACCCGAGACGATCGTGGCCGACGTCGCCGTCGCGGTGCATCCCAGCGACGAGAGATGGAAGAGATACATCGGCCGCGAGGTCCTCGTGCCGATGATCGAGCGCCGGGTCAAGGTCATCGCTGATGAGGCGGTCGATCCGAAGTTCGGCACCGGTGCCCTCAAGATCACGCCGGGTCACGACGCGACCGACTTCGAGATCGGGCAACGGCACGACCTGCCCGTGATCAGCGTCATCGACACGCGCGGGGCGATGACGCCGGCCGCCGGTCCGCTGGCCGGACCCGACCGGGACACCGGCCGAAAGATGGCGGTCGAGATGCTGAAGGAGCGGGGCTTCCTGGTGAAGGAGGAGCCACTGACGCACGCGGTGGGCGTGCACGACCGCTGCAAGACGATCGACGAGCCGCTGGTGATGAAGCAGTGGTGGGTGAAGATGCCGCAGCTGGCCGCGCCGGCGATCGCGGCCGTGCGCGAAGGCCGCGTGACGATCCATCCGCGCTATCAGGAGAAGGTGTACTTCAACTGGATGGAGAACATCCGCGACTGGCCGGTGTCACGCCAGATCTGGTGGGGGCATTCCATCCCGGTGTGGTACTGCGGGGACTGCGACGAGATCGTCGTGCCGGACGAGGACGGTCCCGACCCGACGCGCTGCACGCGGTGCCGCAGCGACGACGTCAAGCAGGACCCCGACGTCCTCGACACCTGGTTCTCGAGCGCGCTCTGGCCGTTCTCGACGCTCGGCTGGCCCGACCAGACGCCCGATCTGAAGCGCTACTACCCGGGCAGCGTGCTGGAGACCGGCTACGACATCCTCTTCTTCTGGGTGGCCCGCATGATCATGATGGGCATCGAGGAGCTGGGGGATATCCCGTTCGACACGGTGTACCTCCACGGTCTCGTCCGCGTCGGCAACGTGAAGATGAGCAAGTCGCTCGGGAACGTGGTGAACCCCGTCGACTTCATCAAGGAGTACGGCGCGGACGCGCTGCGCTTCGCGCTCGTGAGCGGCGTCGCGGCCGGCGCCGACCAGCAGCTCTCCGAAGCGAAGCTCCAGAACGCGAAGGAGTTCGCCAACAAGCTCTGGAACATCGGGCGGTTCGTGCTCCATCACCTCGACGCGAACGCTGAGGCGCTGCGGGATTGGCGCGCGGATCGCACGCCCGCGCCGGCGCCGGGAGCCGGCTCACGCGACGGGGAGCTCGGCCACGCCGACCGCTGGATCCTGTCGCGCACCGAGTCCACGGTCGCCGAGCTCACCCGGCTCCTCGAGCAGTACCTCTTTGGCGAGTACGCCACGGCGCTGCAGCAGTTCGTGTGGGGCGAGTTCGCCGACGTGTACCTCGAGCTCGCGAAGGCGGGTCTGCGCGACGAGAAGCGTGCTGCCAGCACCGCGCGCACGCTCGCGTACGTCCTCGACCGCGTCCTGCGACTCGCGCATCCGGTCGTGCCGTTCATCAGCGACACGATCGCGCTGCAGCTGTGGCAACGCCTTCCCAACACGGACCGCTCGGCTTCGCTGGTCATCGCGAAGTGGCCGAAGCCGGGCACGCGGTCGGTCGCGCTCGAGGAGCGGATGGAGATCGCGCTCGACCTCGTTCGGGCCATCCGCAGCCTCCGTCAGGAAGCGGGCGTCAAGCCGGGCGAGCGCGTCAAGACGATGCTTGGTGGCGACACGACCGCCATCCGCGATCTTGACGACCTCATCGCGCATCTCGCGCAGACCGAGGTGGCGTTCGGCACGACCGGAGGACAGGCGACGGTCGTTCGCGCGATCGAGGTGCGCGTCGCCGTCGAGCGCGATCCCGGTGAGCATCGTGCGCGTCTCGAGCGCGAGCTCACGGAGGCGCAGGAGTCGCTCCGACGCTCGCGCGAGCTGCTCGCGCGGCCCGGCTTCGCGGAGAAGGCGCCGTCGAACGTCGTCGCGAACGAGCGAGCGAAGCTGGCGGAGCGCGAGGAGCGCGCCCGCTTGCTCGAGGAGGAGCTGCGCCGCCTCGCATGACCGAAGCGGCATATGTCTGCGTGACCTGCGGCGTGCAGCAGGCGCTGAGCCGCTCTGCGCCCGCGCGCTGCCCGATCTGCGAGGACGAGCGCCAGTACGTGCGACAGGGCGGCCAGGCCTGGACCACGATCGACGAGCTTCTTGCTCAGGGTCACCGCATCGAGCTGCGTGATCTCGAGCCGGGGCTCATGGGCGTCGGTGTCGCACCGGCGGTCGGCATCGGTCAGCGCGCGCTGCTCGTGCGGACGCCGGCCGGCAACTTCCTCTGGGACTGCGTCGGCTACATCGACGCGAACGCTGTCGAGCGCGTGCGCGCGTTCGGCGGCCTCGCCGGCGTCGCGTTCTCGCACCCGCATTTCTACGGCGTCATGGTGGAGTGGAGTCGTGCCTTCGGATCATGTCCGATGTGGATCCCCTCCGCAGATCGCGAATGGGTCCAGCGCGACGATCCCGCGATCGTCGAGTGGAGCGGCGAGCGCGAGGTGCTCCCCGGTCTGACACTGATCCAGGCCGGCGGTCACTTCGAGGGCAGCGCGGTGTTGCATTGGGCCTCTGGTGCGGACGGGCGCGGAGCGCTGCTGGTCGGCGACACGATCACCGTCGTTCCCGACGTCCGCGCGGTCAGCTTCATGCGCTCGTACCCGAACCTCATTCCGCTGCCTGCCGACGAGATCCGGCGCATCGTCGCCGCGGTGCGTCCCTATGCGTTCGACCGCATCTACGGCGGATGGTGGGACCGCGTGACGGCGCGCGACGGCAAGGGCGCGATCGAGCGATCCGCTCGCCGTTATCTCAAATGGATCGGCGCCGAAGAGCGAGGCTGAACCGACGATCGTGTCGTGGTCCTTAGGGCCGATCTTGTCTCAGGTGGATGTGAGCGAGGCCCAGCGCCGCGACGGCCGACAGCAACTCGAAGTGACCAGCGCGAACGTCGTCAATCGCAAGGTGCAGAGGGCGAAGGATGAGCTCCATTTGTTCCAGGTCGCCGCTGTCCGGCTCTGTTGTCTGACGCGCATCCTGGGCGACGAATGCGTGCATCCTGCCGCACCCATAGTTGGAATTCACGATGTAGCTGCCCAGCGCAGCCCAGCGGTCGCTCTGATAGCCGGTCTCCTCACGAAGTTCACGTTGCGCCGCCGCAAGCGGTGTCTCGCCGTCCTCGATGAGACCCGCCACCAGGTCTAGCGTGACCCTGCCGGTGCCGTGCTTGTACATGCGGTGCGTAAGCACCTCAGCCGCTGGCGTGAGCGCGACGACGATCGCGTAATCACGCAGCGCTATCCGCGGGAAGCCCTCAACAACGCGGCCATCTGGGAGCTGTATCCGTTGCTCTTCGATGGTGTACCAAGGGCGGCGGTCCAGGAGCGTGCGACGCTCGAGTACTCGCCAGCGCTCCATGCGTTCGCAACGCTAGCGGACAGTCCCAGCGTCCGAAAGAGAGAGAGGGTCCCGACGTGACTCGGGACCCTCTCCATCACTGGCGTGATGCGACGGTCACTGGTTCTCTTTGAGGATCTGGTTCGCCCGCGTGCCGGCGTCCTTGATGGCGGCCTCGGGTGTCGCTTTGCCGGTCGTGACCTTGACGATCATGTCGAGGATCACGTCGCGGATCTCCTGCTGGCCGCGGACGTTCGGCTCGGGGATCGAGCTCGGGACCACGTCGAAGGCCTGCTTGCCCTGCGGGTCCTTGCTCGACCAGTAGCTCTTCAGCGCCTCGTTGTTCGCGGCGGTCTTACGGACCGGCATGTAGTAGGACTTCGTCGCCCAGTCCGCGGTCTGCTCCGCCTCGCTGAACCACTTCACGAAAAGCCACGACGCGAGCTGCTTCTGCGGCGTGCTCTTCATCACGGCGATGTTCGCGCCGAACATCACCGTGCGCGGCTTCGCCGGATCCGACTGCGGCGGGAGCCCGACGGTCCAGTTCACCGGTGTCTTCATCGCCCCGGCGATGAACGGACGGCTGGAGGTCGAGGAGAACGTGTACGCGAGCTTCGAGTTCGCGAAGTCGGCCTGCCAGTCGAAGCCGGTCGGCGTGTACGCGTAGCCGCCCTTGTACAGGCGGTCGAGCATCTGCAGGGTCTCGAGACCCTCCTTGCCATCCCACGCGACCGTCTTGTTGTCGGCGGACATGATGTTGCCGCCGCGCGACAGCACCATCGCGTTGAAGTAGGACGCGTCGGTCGTGCCGACGTATCCGTACTGGGTCGTCTTGCCGCTGGCGTCCTTCTTCGTCGCCTTCATCACGGCCTGCTCCCATTCGGCCCAGGTCTTCGGCGTCGTGGTGACGCCCGACGCCCTCAGCACGTCCTCGTTCGTGTACATCACCGCGAGCGACTTGCTGAAGGGGAACGAGAGGAGCTGATTGCTGTACTGGGGGAAGCGGTTCGTGTCGAAATACGGCTTGTAGATGTCGTCCCTGCTCGCCTGATTGAGCCCGTTCTTCGCGCTGTTCACGTACGGGTCGAGGTCCACGACGACCGCGGCCTTGGTGTAGTCGGCGACCTGGCTCTCGTACGCATGCACGAGCTCGGGCAGCGAGCCGGCCTGGATCGCGCCCAGCGTCTTCTGGTAGAGCTGCGTGTAGTTGCCCTGCACCACCGGCGTGATCGTGATGCCCTTGCCGTTCGTCTCGTTGAACTTCTTGACCGACGCCTCGAGCGCGCCCTTCTGCGGGTCGCTGGTCAGGGCGTGCCAGAGCGTCAGGGTCACCGGACCGGTGATGTCGATGTCGGCCTCCGTCGGTGGCGCAGAAACGGCCGGTCCGCCGCCGCCGCCACCGCACGCGCCGAGCAGGAGTGCCGCCGTCGCGAACAGTGCTGTGATCCTGGTCATGTGTCTCTTCCTACCTCCTCCACCTTCGAACAGAGCCGGATGGCCGCCACGTCAGATACGCGCAAGCGCTAGCCGCGGATGCCGGTTCGTGCGACCCCCTGCACCAGGAAGCGCTGTCCGACGAGATAGAGCAGGACGATCGGTGCAACGACGAACGACGCCGCCGCCATGAGCAAATGGTAATGGGAGCCCGCCTCGGCGCTGAAGGCGTTCAGCGCGACCTGGATCGGCCGTATCTCCTCGCTCGACGTAACGATGAACGGCCACTGGAAGGCGTTCCACGAGGCGTAGAAGGAGAGGATCGCGACCGTCACCAGCGCCGGGACCGAGATCGGCAGCGCGACCGACCAGAGGAAGCGGGCGTGTCCGGCGCCGTCGATCTTCGCCGCGTCATGCAGCTCCTTGGGAACGGCGAGGAACTGCTGCCTCAGCAGGAACACCGAGAACGCGCTCGCGAGGAACGGCAGGATCTGCGCGGCATAGGTGTCGTAGAGGTTCAGGCGGGGGATGGGGAAGAACGGGTTCACGCCGGGCGGCGCCTTGCTCATCATCACGAAGTTCGGGATCAGCGTCGCCTCGCTCGGCATCATGTAGGTCGCGAGGAAGAGCGCGAACAGGATGTTCTTTCCGCGGAAGGTCATCTGCGCGAAGGCGTACGCCGCGAGGACGGCGATGACTAGCTCACCGAAGACG
>DATEDV010000323.1:0-4298 GCA_035281485.1 Candidatus Limnocylindria bacterium
GAAGTCAACATTGTGGTCGACCATCATCCGAAGCGCGTCCAAGACATCATCGGGAGCCTCGACGTTGATGCCGTCGGCGGTGATCACGAGCTGCAGGCTGCCGGCGATCTGTTCCTTCGTGTGGGCATAACGACGGCTGAGCACCCACACGACCTCCGCCAGTACCACGACCGACAGCTTCAGCACCAGGTCACCGCGCTCCGCCCGACGCATCAAGGCTTGCGCTTTCGCCGCAGCATCACGTGGCTGATCCGTCAGGAGACGGACCAGGATGTTGGCATCGAGCCACGCTGCTTTCAGCGGCGACGGATCTTGCGTTCGAGCTCCTCTCCCAGCTTCCTACCGACCTCATCGCGAATCGCGTCGCGGCCGATGTACGGTTTCGTGGCTGGCAGGATCCCACGCAACTCGGAGAGACGGCGCTTCCTCAGTGGAAGGATGCGCAAGCCGCTAGCCTCCATCTGAAACGCGATCTCGTCGCCGGCTTCCAACTGGTAGCGGCGGCGGACCTCAACCGGCAATGTCACCTGACCCTTCGAGGTTATGCGTGCTCTTACCATTGCGGTGACTCCTTACTTCACCAATTGTTCCTTACTTCGTCGTCCGCGTCAATCTATGGCTACTCGAACTCCCAGCGGTGCGGCAGTCGCGCGACGCCGACCTCGCGCGACGAGCCGACGACGCGGAAGTTGAGCGCCTTCTGGTGATAGTCGTAGTGGCGGTCCGAGCGGTCCGTCGCGGCAACGTCCACGTCGTACGCGCCGGGGAGGAGCGCGAGCGAGTCCATCGCGAAGCGCACCACGCCCTCCTCGCGCTTCGGCACGGCGACGTCGTCGAGCATCGTGTTCGTGCCGAAGATCCCGGTGCCGTCGTCGCGGTAGACGTACACGCCGAACACGGCATCAGTCACGCCGGAGCGATTGCGGTAGCGGATCTCGAACGACGCGGGGTCGCCGATCTCGAGCAGCGTCTTCGCCGCGCCGTCCTTGCCGACGACCTTCGCCGAGACGATCTCGATCTCGCCCGAGCCGGTGCGGCCCCCGACCTCGCCGCGCAGCGCGCGCTCGCGGAGCTCGCGCTCCCCCACCTCCAGGTGGTAGGCGGTCGCGACGTCGCGCACGCTGCCGCTCGCGGCGACGCGTCCGCCGTCCAGCCAGAGCGCGCGGTCGCAGAGGCGCTGGATGAGCCCGATGTCGTGCGACACGAGCACGATCGTCTTCCCCGCGCCACGAAATTCCGCGATCTTCGCGTAGCACTTGTGCTGGAAGTACTCGTCGCCGACCGCGAGCACCTCGTCCACCAGGAGCACGTCCGGATCGACGTGCACCGCGACCGCGAACCCCAGCCGCGCGGCCATGCCGCTCGAGTACGTGCGGATCGGCGCGTCGAAGAACGCGCCGAGCTGCGCGAAGGCCTCGATCGCCGGCATGGCGGCCTCGGTCTCGCGGCGGCTCAATCCGAGCAGCGAGCCGTTGAGGTAGGCGTTCTCGCGTCCGGTGAAGTCGGGATGGAACCCGGCGCCCAGCTCGAGCAGCGCGGAGATGCGGCCTTCGACCTCGATCGTCCCCGACGTCGGCTTCGCCGTGCCGGCGATGAGCTTGAGGAGCGTCGACTTCCCGGATCCGTTCGCGCCGACGACGCCGAAGCACTGACCGCGCTCGACGGTGAAGCTCACGTCGCGGTGCGCGTGCACGACCTCAGCCTTCGCCGTCTGGCGGAGGACGACTTCCTTGAGGGTCGGGGCCCTGCCGGTGCGGAGTCGGTAGCGCTTCACGAGATGTTCGGCGCGGATCGCGGACATGCGCGGCCATGCTAGGGAGTGGCCGTGGCTACCGGGCGAACCCCTCGTAGATCATCGCGCCGTCGCCGCCCTGGAAGTTGAGCTCGACGACGATCCCGGTCGCGGTGCCGCCCACGGCGTCGACGACGACCGCGTACTGCGTCTCGTCGGCGAGGCCGAGGACGTCGCGCGGGTCGACGCGGATGGCCTGCCGCGCGGTGACCGGGAGCTCCTGCGATGCGGCGAGCGAGCCGTCCGCGAACTTGTACCAGGACACCTTGAGGCTGGTCGCCGTGATGCTCTGCAGCAGCAGCGGCGTCGTCCAGCCGTTCGCGCCGCCGAGGCGCCGCGTGACGTTCGGGAGGAAGAGCCGCGTCGCGGGCTGCGTGCGCGCGGAGTAGCCGGCCGCCGTCGTGTCGCCGATGACGTTCACGACCGCCGCGATGTTGCCGCCGGCGCCGCCGCTCGCGACGAACGAGTACTCGCCGTTCGCGAGACAGCCCGCGGACGCGGCCGCGCCGCAGAGCGGCAGCGTCGTGTCGCCGTTCGTGTAGCGCGGATCGAAGGCCCACGCCGCGCCGGTCGCGAGCATCGGGCCGGTGAACGTCGTCACGCCGCTGCCGCCGAGCGGCGTGAACACGAGCGACGGCGTCACGGTCGCGACGCCGGTGTTCTGCACGACGATCGTGGAGAGCCCCTGTCCGACGCCGGGCACGCCCTTCACCGCGTACGGTCCGTAGAGCGTGTCGGCCCCGCCGACGATGCCGTTGGCGGAGTACATGACCGGCGCGGGATCGCCCGGCGCGTCCTTGTGCGTGTTGACGATGACGCTGATCGGCTGGCTGGCGGTCACCGTCACCGCGTACTGCGTGCCGTCTACGAGATCGACCTCCGAGTTCGGGTCGATGAACTTCGAACGGCCCGGCTCGATCTGACGCGTGATGCTCGCGGTCTTCGTGCCGTCGAACGAGATGAACGATGCGGTCGCGGTGGTGCCCGCGGTGCCGACGTTCTGGATGATGATCGGCGTCACGAAACCGAAGAAGCGGCGGACGATGTTCGGCAGCGACACCTTCGTGGCCCCCGAGCTCGCGCCGACGTAGGAGCCTGACTCGGCGAATTGACCCTGGCCCTGGTGCTCGTTCACGACGGCGACGATGTCGGTCATGTAGCTCTTCACGACGACCGCGTACTGCGAGTCGTTCGAGAGATCGGCGTCGTTGTTCGGCACGTCGGCGAACGACTGACCCGGCTTCAGCGCGCAGATGTCGCGGCGCGCCACCAGCACGCCGGTGGAGAAGCTGTAGAACTCGACCTGCAGCGACGTGATGATGAAGCGGCTGGTGTTCTGCACGATGAACGGCGTGTACCAACCGAAGGCGCCGCCGAGCGTCTTGGTGATGTTGGGCAGGTAGACCGTCGTGTTCGGCGACTCCGGACGCGCGCACTGCGTGCTGCCCGGGGTGAGCTCCCAGTCGAGGCGCGTGTTGCCCATGACCTGGACGTTGTGCGCCTCGAACCGGTTGTAGCCCTCTTTGTTGTAGTAGAAGACCCAGAACGTCGGCCCGGCCACGAAGCCATCGATCCGGTAGTAGCCGTTGGCGTCGGTGGCGGTGGTGCAGGTGACCGGCGGCCCGACCGTGACGCAGACGTTCGCCAGCGGGGCGCCGGTCGTCTTGGAGGTGATCGTCCCCTCGACGTACGCCTCGGCGGCGGCCGCGGGGCGCGCGCCGGCCGAGACGGCGGCGACGACGAGCGCGGCGGCGATCAGGAGCCTCACCAGGCCACTCCGGAGGGCATGCACCGGGCTAAACGGGGTCAAGTGCGGCTAGTGACGGCGGAGGCGCCGTTCTGCGACCGCGGCGCCCTGGGCGACCAGGAGGCCCAGCAGGAGGCCTCCCAGGACGTCGGCGGGCCAGTGGTCGGCCAGGTAGACCCGGGTGACCATCATGAGCGCCACGACCGTGAGCGCGATCCAGGCCGGGACGCGGGCGATGCCGACCAGGAATGCCGTCCGCGCGACGTGGCCGCTCGGGAAGGCGCCCGGGAACGGCGCGTGGACGAACGGCACGAGCTCGATGCTCCGGGACAGCTCGTCGGGCGGCGGCGGCTGGGGCACCGTCAGCTTCAGCGCGACCTCCACGGCGGTGACGACGGCGAGCAGCAGCGGCACCGTCCAGGTGTCCAGCCTGCGCCGCCAGCGCGCGACGGCGAGGCCGAGAGCCAAACCCGCTGTGACCTCCGCCTGGCCGACGATGCTCACCGCCGACGCGAATACGTCGAGCCACGTCGTGCGGACGGACTGGACCAGATCGAGGAGGGCGCGGTCGGTCTGGCGGAGCGCGCCGGCCGCGACGAGCGCGGCGAGCACGACCAGCGCGATCGCGAGGAGTGCGACGCCCGCGGAGTATCCGAGCATGGGCCAATCCGGCGGCAGACCGTCGAGCAGCGCGCGCTGGTAGCCGACGATGATCCCGGTCATCGGGTTGAGCTGCAGCATGCGGAGCTCGAATGGGTC
>DATEDV010000324.1:0-2271 GCA_035281485.1 Candidatus Limnocylindria bacterium
CGACCGCTGGCTGCGCGCGTATGGCAGCTTTCCGCATCCGAACATCCTCGCGATGTTCGTCGCGGTCGCGCTGCTGCTGATCTCGGCACGGGCCGAGCGATCGCGCCTCGTCCGCGCCGCCCAGATCGCGGGCGTGGTCGCGCTGTCGCTGACGTTCTCGCGCAGCGCGTGGCTGGCGCTCACGCTCGGCACGCTCGCGTGGGTCGTGACGACGCGCGGGTGGCGCGGCATCACTCGCTGGACCCTGGAGCAGATGCGACGACGACGTACGCTCGCCATGCTCGTCGCGCTTGGTCTCCTGGCGGCGGGCGCCCGCGTGACCCAGCTCGACGCGTTCCCCGAAGCGAACTCGCTCACTCAGCGGTCGACGTACGACGCGGCCGCCTGGTCGCTGGTGGCGCAGGGTGTGCCCGTCGGGGCGGGCAACATCCTGATCGCGCAACAGCGTCAGGGCATCGCGGTCGGAGAGCCGGCTCACAACGTTGTTCTCATCGCACTGGCCGAGCTCGGGCTGCCCGGCGTGGTCGCGTGGCTTGTGCTCCTGGCGACCGTTGTCATCGCCGCGCGTCGGCAAACGGATCGGCGCGGTCGCGCAGCCATGATCACGGTGGCGGTCGCGCTGCTGCCGCTGCTGCTCCTGGATCATTACCTCTGGACGCAGCCGCTCGGACGCATCTGGCTCGTGCTCCCCCTCGCGATCGCCGCCGTTCGCTCGCGAAGCTGAGGGCGGCCCATCATTCCGCGCATTGAGTGCTAAACACGCGGCGGTCGCGGCGGAGCTGTCGTGGCCGCAGGTCCACGCATTCCGCCTGCAGCGTCACGGCCTTGCGGCGCGCGCGCCGAAGCGGCAGCTGACGAAGGTCGTCGGCGCCATCGGCGGCGCCCAGGCGCAGGTCATGTCCGCGGCCGAGATGCAGATCGCCGTGCGCGTCGCGTGCACCACGGCCGACGTCCGCGCGGCGCTGTGGCACGAGCGGACGCTGGCGAAGACGTGGCTCATGCGCGGCACGCTGCACCTCGTCGCGGCCACCGACCTTCCGCTCTACGCAGCGGCGATGGGAACGTTCAGACCGACGGCGAGCTGGCTCAAGTACTTCCACATGACCGAGCGCGATCTCGCCGAGTTCGTCGACACGATCGGCCGGACGCTGAGCGATACGCCGATGACAAAGGAGGAGATCGCGGCCGTCGCCGCACGTGGCCGGTCGAAGCGCGTCGCGGAGCACCTGCGCTCCGGCTGGGGCAGCCTGTTCAAGCCCGTCGCGCGTAGCGGGCTGCTGTGCTTCGGTCCCAACCGCGGGACGAACGTCACCTTCGTGCGGCCCGCCGCCTGGCTACGGTCGTGGCGCGAGATCGATCCCGAGGAGGCGCGTGTCGAGGTCGCGCGCCGGTACCTCTCCACGTACGGGCCTGCGACGAAGGCCGACTTCCGACGCTGGCTGGCCCCGGGCTGGCCCAGCGGACCCGCGGCGGCCTGGGCCGGCCTCGAGAGCGAGATCGTCCCCGTCTCGGTGGAGGGCGCTCGATGCGAGATGCTCGCGCGCGATGTCGCCGCCGCGATGAAGACGAAGCCGGCGCCGTCGGTGCAGCTCCTGCCGCTCTTCGACCAGTACCTCATGGGCTACGTCAGCCGTGACCATCTCTTTGACCGCATCCACCGCTGGAAGGTCAGCCGCGTCGCCGGGTGGATCTCCGCGGTCGTGCTCGTCGGGGGCCGGGTCGAAGGCACCTGGACGCACACGTCATCGAATGGGACGCTGCGTCTGGTGGTCGCGCCGTTCGCGCGTCTCTCACCACGTGTGAGGTCCGATGTCGCGGAGCGAGCGCGAACGCTGGCGAGGTCGATGGGACTCGAGGCGGCCGAGGTCACCGTCCTCGACGCGGCAGGGGGTGGCGCGAAGGCTCAGCGCTCGGCGCGCAGGTCGAGACCCCTCCCACCGGGGTGACGCAGCCGCAAAAGGTCGGCATCGATCTGGTAGTTCACCTCGTCGCGCAGCACCTCGAGCACGCTCTGCTCGAGCCGCATGCGATCCGGCTCGCAGGCCATCTTCGTCGTGAAGACATCCGAGAAGCGGATGGTCGTGCTCGTGGTCGCCACCGTTCCACCCATCTCGTTGCAGCCGTCGTTCCCGCGGAACGCGTCGGCGCTCAGCGTGAGATGCGCGACGGCGCCGGACGGGATCGACGATGCGACATCGCGATCGATGACGCTCTGCACGACCCACCGCGTACCGACGAGCGGGCGATCGGGATCGGCGACCTTGCGGTCGA
>DATEDV010000325.1:0-4244 GCA_035281485.1 Candidatus Limnocylindria bacterium
GTGATCGGCTACGGCAGCCAGGGTCACGCGCACGCGCAGAACCTGCGGGACAGCGGCAACGACGTGATCGTCGGGCTACAGGCCGGGAGCAAGAGCTGGGCGAAGGCCGAGCAGGACGGCTTCACGGTGCGCGAGACCGCCGACGCGGCGCGTGGGGCCGACATCGTCGCGCTCCTCGTGCCCGACCAAAACCACCGCGAGGCGTACGACAAGGTCGCGCCCTACATGGGCAGGGGCAGGACCCTCCTCGTCGCGCATGCGTTCTCGGTCCATTTCGGCGAGGTGAGACCGCACGCCGAAGCGGATGTCGTGATGATCGCGCCGAAGGCGCCCGGTCACCGCATGCGTGAGGTCTTCAAGGAGGGCAAGGGCGTCCCGGCGCTCCTCGCCGTCTATCAGGACGTGTCCGGCAAGGCCGAGCAGACCGCGCTCGCATACGCGCAAGCGGTCGGCGCGACGCGCGCCGGAGTGATCAAGACGACGTTCGCCGAGGAGGTCGAGACCGACTGGTTCGGCGAGCAGGTGATCCTCTGCGGTGGCATCAGCGAGCTCATGAAGGCGAGCTTCGACACGCTCGTCGAGGCCGGCTACCAGCCCGAGGTCGCGTACTTCGAGTGCGTGAACGAGATGAAGCTGATCGTCGATCTCATCTACGAGGGCGGGCTCTCGTACATGCGTTACTCGGTCTCGGACACCGCGGAGTACGGCGACTACACGGTCGGGCCGCGGATCATCGACGAGCGCGTGCGCGCGGAGATGCGGAAGGTCCTCGACGACATCCGCGACGGGACGCATGCCAAGAAGTGGATCGCCGAGTACCGCAGCGGCGCGAAGAACCTGTACGCGCGCCGTGCCAAGGAGCAGGAGCAGCCGCTCGAGCAGGTCGGACGGCGGCTCCGCCAGATGATGCCGTGGCTGCCCAAGCGCGAGGTGCCGACGCGATCGGTCACACAGCCGGCGAACAAGCCCGAGCCCGTGGCCGCGGCGGACTGACACAGCGAGCGATAAGGAGGAGCGAGATGCGACAGGTCGAGATCTTCGACACCACGCTGCGCGACGGCGAACAGGCACCGGGCGCCGCCCTTACCGCAGCCGCGAAGCTCGAGGTCGCGCGCGCCCTCGCCGAGCTCGGTGTCGACACGATCGAGGCCGGTTTCCCCGCGGCGTCCGAAGGGGAAGCCGCCGCGGTCCGGCAGATCGCGCAGGACGTGCGCGGCGTCACGATGGCCGCGCTCGCGCGCGCGAACGATGGCGACGTCGATGCCGCGGCGAAGGCGCTCGCCCCCGCCTCGCGCAAGCGCATCCACGTGTTCATCGGAACGAGCGACATCCACCTCGAGCGCAAGCTGCGCATCACGCCGCACGAGTGCCTCGTGCGCGTCGAGCGCGCGGTGCGGCGCGCGATGGAGCACGCCGACGAGATCGAGTTCTCCGCGGAGGACGCGACGCGGACGGACATCCACTTCCTCGGCACCGTCTATCAGGTCGCGGCGGCCGCCGGCGCGCGGATCATGAACGTCCCCGACACCGTGGGCTACGCGCAGCCCGACGAGTTCGCCCGCACCGTGCTCGCGGTCCGCGGCGCGCTCACCGCGTACAACGGCGGGATACGCGTCTCGGTCCACTGCCACAACGACCTCGGGCTCGCGGTCGCGAACACGCTCGCCGCGATCGAGGTCGGCGCGTCGCAAGCGCATGTCACGATGAACGGCATCGGCGAGCGCGGCGGCAACGCGTCGCTCGAGGAGACCGTCATGGCGCTTCGCTGCCGCGCCGACTGGTACAACGCGGACACGCGCGTGAAGACCGAGCGCATCGTCCCGACGAGCCGTCTCGTCTCGGAGCGCACGGGCATCCCCGTCCAGCCGAACAAGGCCGTCGTCGGCGCGAACGCGTTCGCGCACGCCTCGGGGATCCATCAGGACGGCGTGATCAAGGATCCGCGGACGTACGAGATCATGACCCCGCAGTCGGTCGGTTGGGAGGCGCGACGCATCGTCGTGTCGAAGCTGTCCGGCCGCGCGGGACTCGCGGCGCGGCTGGCGGAGCTCGGGATCCCGCTCCACGGCGAGGAGCTCGACAACGCCTACCGCCTCGCGATGCGCCGCGCCGACGAGGTCCACGAGCTCGACGAACGGGACCTCATCACGATCTCGGCGGAGTCGCGCCGGAAGGTCGTCAGCGCGCCGGCACCGTTGCCCGCTGCATCATGAGCGTCTGAGCACCGACACCCGCGCCAAGACCGACACACGTTCGCGCAGTCGGGTCATGATCGACGGGCCCGACCGCGCGCCCGCGCGCTCGATGATGCGTGCGGTCGGGTACAACGACGAGGACTTCCGCCGTCCGCTCGTCGGCGTCGCGCATTCGTGGATCGAGATCATGCCCTGCAACATCAACCAGCGGCAGCTCGCCGAGTGGGTGAAGGAGGGCATCCGCGAGGCCGGCGGCACGCCGGTCGAGATGAACACGATCGCCGTGAGCGACGGCATCGCGATGGGCACCGAGGGGATGAAGGCGTCCCTCATCTCGCGTGAGATCGTCGCCGACTCGATCGAGCTCGTCGCGCGCGGCCACCTGCTCGATGCGCTCGTTTGCGTCAGCGGATGCGACAAGACCATCCCCGGGACCGTGATGGCGCTCGCGCGCCTGGATCTCCCAGGCCTGATGGTCTACGGCGGCTCGATCATGCCGGGCCGCTTCCAGGGCCGCGACGTGACGATCGGCGATGTGTTCGAGGCGGTGGGGAAGCACGCCGTCGGCAAGATGACCGATGCCGAGCTGCACGAGCTTGAGTCCGTCGCGTGTCCGGGGCCGGGCGCCTGCGGCGGGCAGTTCACGGCGAACACGATGGCGACCGCATTCGAGGCGCTCGGCATCTCACCGGCGGGCTCGTCGCGCGTACCGGCCACCGACGAGCGCCGCCGCGAGGTCATGCGCGAGGCGGGCCGCCGCGTGATGGCGATGCTCAAGGAGGACTTCCGTCCGTCGCGCGTGCTCAAACGCGCCAACTTCGAGAACGCGATCGCGGCCGTGATGGCGACCGGGGGATCCACGAATGCGGTGCTGCACCTCCTCGCGTGCGCGCGCGAGGCCGGCGCGGAGCTGACCCTCGACGACTTCGACCGGATCTCGTCGAAGACGCCGCTGCTCGGCGACATGAAGCCGTGGGGGAAGTACACCGCGGTCGACATGGACCGGGCCGGCGGTATCGGCGTCGTGCTGAAGCGCCTGCTCGACGCCGGGGTCCTCAATGCCGAGGCGATGACGGTCACGGGGCGCACGAGCGGGGATGAAGCGCGTGCGACAAAGGAGACCGCCGGTCAGGACGTCGTGAAGCCTCTCGCCGCGCCGATCGCGAAGAGCGGCGGCATGGTGATCCTGAGGGGGTCGCTCGCGCCGGAGGGCGCGGTGATGAAGGTCGCGGGGCACCTGATGTCCGCCCGCACGTTCACCGCGCGCGTGTTCGATCGCGAGGAGGACGCGTTCGCCGCGGTCGTCGGCGGAAAGATCAAGGACGGCGACTGCGTCGTGATCCGCTACGAGGGGCCGAAGGGCGGGCCCGGCATGCGCGAGATGCTCGGCGTGACCGGCGCGATCGTCGGTGCGGGCCTGGCGGAGAAGGTCGCGCTGATCACCGACGGGCGCTTCTCTGGCGCGACGCACGGTCACGTCGTCGGACACATCGCGCCGGAGGCCGCGAACGGTGGACCCATCGCGCTCCTCCGCGACGGCGACCGCATCGCGATCGATCCGCAGAAGCGCACGATCGACGCCGTGCTGTCGTCGGACGACGTCGCGGCGCGACGCGGCGCTTGGCGAGCGCCCGCGCCCCGTTACACCACTGGCGCGATGTCGAAGTACGCGCGCCTCGTCGGCTCCGCCTCGGAGGGTGCGGTCACCTCCCTGGGCTGATCAGATCGCCTGGGTCACTCGCACGGACGCTGAGCGGAGGAGCGGACCGATGCGCGACAGGTCCCGCTCGTCGTCCAGCGCGAGCACGCGCATCGCGACCGACTCAGTCTCGGAGACGAGGCCCGCCGCGAGTGAGCGGAACTTCCCGAGGAGCGCCTCGCGATCCACCGGATTCCGCGGTTCGCCGAGCGCGTCGTCGACGCGCGTACGCACGACGCGGCCGTCACGCAGGGCGATCTCGACGATCGCCGGCCAACGCGCCGGGTACTCGGCGTCGAGAGATGGATCCGAGAAGCAGGTCGTCCGAGCCATGAGGTCGCGGATCGCCG
>DATEDV010000326.1:0-2287 GCA_035281485.1 Candidatus Limnocylindria bacterium
GCGACGCCGAGGTGCCGCTCGGCGCGCCGATCATCGTCCAGTTCAGCCGCTCCGTCGCGCCGCTGACCACGCTCGCGGCGCAGCCGACCGATCAGATCGTCACGTTCGATCCGCCGCTGCAGGGGAAGGGCGAGTGGCTCAACACCTCCATCTACAGATTCACGCCGAGCGACCTGCGTCCGACCACGACGTACCGGCTCACGATCCCGAGGGGCCTCACGTCGGCGGCGGACGGCGTGCTGGAGTCCAACTTCGTCGCGAAGTTCACGACCGTGACGCCCGGGGTCGCGCGCATCGCCCCCGAGGACAACACGCAGTTCGCGGCGCCGCTCCAGAAAGTCGTCGTGACCTTCAATCAGCCGATGGATCGCTCGGCGGCGAGCGGGATCACCGTCCAGGATGAAGGCGGCGTCCACGCACCGGGATCGGTCAGCTGGAGCGAGGACGACACGGTCGCGTCGTTCACGCCGTCGGTCCGTCTCCGCCCCGGGGCCATGTACGTCGTCATGGTGGAGCGCGGCCTCAAGGGAGCCCGCGGCGGCGAGATGGCGAAGGCGCGCAGCTCCAGCTTCCGCGTGGTGCCCGCGCCGAGCGTGCAGTCCACGATGCCGCGCGACGGCGAGACCGCCGCGGGGCGTTTCGGTGTGAACATCCAGTTCGCGACGCCGATGGCCCCCGAGTCGCTCGAGGGGAAGCTCAGCATCAGCGGACTGGGCGCCGCGGACCTCGAGGGCCACGTCACGACGAGCGAGACCGGCATACACGCCGGCGTGACCCTGCGTCCATCGACGCGCTACACGGCGCGCCTGGCCGCCGGCGCGACCGACCGGTACGGCCAGGCCCTTGGTGCGCACGCGTTCTCGTTCACCACCGGTGAGCTTCCGGCGACCGTAACGCTGGCGCTCCCGGGACAGATGCCGGCCGCGACGGTGAGCGCGTCGGTCGAGCCGCTCCTGTACTTCCAGGCGACGAACACACCGACGGTGTCTTTCACGCTCTGGCGTCTGACGTCCGACGAGGGACGTGGGATGCTGCACGACTTCGGACGGGCGTCCTCCACCGGGTACACGCCGTCGGGCGCGCCGCTGCGCACGTGGTCCGAGACGATCGAGGCGAAGAAGGACGAGACGTACTTCGGTGCGACGTCGCTGAGCGGCGGGGGACCGCTGCCGAAGGGCTACTACTTCGCGCGCACCAGCGGTCAGCTGCAGTCGATGTTCGCGTTCGCCGTTGTCGACGCCGTGCTCGTGACGAAGGTCGCCAACGACGAGCTGCTCGCGTGGGTCGTTGACCACGACACGGGGCGGCCCGTGGCCGATGTCAACGTCCGGGTGAGCGGACCGGGCGCTGCTCCGACCGAGCGTCGCACCGATGGCAACGGACTGGCGTCGTTCTCCGTCCCCGCGCCGACGCTGGGCAGCAATCTGGACCGGTCCTACGTCCTGTGGATCGAAGAGGGCTCGCGCTCGGCCGTCACGAGCACCCGCTGGTCGCAGGGGACCTCACCGTTCCAGTTCGGTCTGCTGAGCGAGTATTACCAGCGCGAGTGGGTCGGGCAGATCTACACGGACCGGCCGATCTACCGACCCGGGGAGACCGTCGAGTACAAGGGCATCGTCCGCGCGGATGACGATGCTCGCTACTCGCTTCCACCGCAGGAGACGCCCCTCCGCTTCGTGCTGCGCAACGCGCGCGGCCAGGAGGTGCTGAGCTCGGCCGTCCGCGTGAACGGCTTCGGCTCGTTCGGCGGCAGCTTCGCGCTCGCCGCCGATTCGCCGCTCGGCGACTACGCGATGACGATCGAGAAGCCCTCGGGGACCGGCGGATATCACATCGCTTCGAACAGCTTCCTCGTCGCCGAGTTCCGCAAGCCCGAGTTCCAAGTCGATGTGGCGCCCGCGAAGACCAGCTACACCGATGGCGAGTCGATCTCGGTCCGGACCGACGCGTCCTTCTTCTTCGGGGGCGCTGTCGCGGGCGCGCCCGTCGCGTGGTCCGTCACGAGCGAGCCGTTCGCGCCGCAGGTGAAGGGGTACGAGCGCTACTCGTTCGTCGACTTCGACTGGGCGCGGCAGTCGGTGACGCGCCAGGGCGTGCGCGCGAGCGGCACAGCCACGACCGCCGCGGACGGTTCGGCGACGTTCGCGGTGCCGGCGTCGCTCGCGAGCGCCGAGGGCGCGCAGCGCTTCACGCTCGGCGTGACCGTCACCGACCTGAACGCGCAGGCGGTCTCCGGTAGCGGGAGCGTCACCGTGCATCCCGCGGCTGGTTACGCCGGCGTTCGGCC
>DATEDV010000327.1:0-9103 GCA_035281485.1 Candidatus Limnocylindria bacterium
GCCCGACACGAGTCGCTCTCCCAGTCCACGCACGGCGTCGATGACCGCGCGCCGGCGGCGGCCGGTGATCGGGTCGGCCGTGAAGAGGACGCCCGCGACGTCGGCGTCGACCATCCGCTGCACGACGACCGCGAGGCTCACCGAATCGCCGGCGATGTCATGCGTCTCGCGATACGAGACGGCGCGCTCGTTCCAGAGGGACGCCCAGCAGCGGCGCACGGCATCGAGGAGCGCGGCGTCGCCCTCGACGTCGAGGAACGTGTCCTGCTGACCGGCGAAGCTGGCATCGGGCAGATCCTCGGCGGTGGCCGACGAGCGCACCGCGACGCGACCGGCGCCCAACGCGCGGTACGCCTCGCGAACGACGGTCGCGATGGCGGCCGGGACAGCGACGGTGCGGAGCCGTTCGCGCGCCGCCGCGGGATCGGATCCGTCGCGAGGATCGGCGACCAGCGCGTACGCGGCCGTGGTCACGACGAAGCCGTCCGGTACGGCGAAGCCGGCGCGGCGAAGCTCGCCCAGGTTCGCGCCCTTGCCGCCCGCGCGCTCGAGGTCGTTCGCGGCGACGGACGACAGCGGGACGACGAGCGGCTCGCTCATCGCGGCCCCGGCGCAGCACCAGGCCGACCGGTGTGGGATCGGCTGAGGGTCCGCGATATGACGCGCTCGTCGCGCCGGTCGCGGATCCGGGCGCCACGCCGCTGGCAGGGGATCCGCATCAGACGGATTCTGCGCGTGATGCACGCGTGGGTCACGGTGCGGCTACTGCAGGTGCCCTCGATCAGCGAAAGCGGGGAAAGGCGTCGCGGCCGGGGTAGCGCGCAGCTTCCTGCAGCTCGGTCTCGATCTCCATCAGCCGGTTGTACTTCGCCGTGCGCTCGCTGCGCGACAGGGAGCCGGTCTTGATCTGCCCGCTGTTCAGCGCGACCGCCAGGTCGGCGATCGTGGTGTCCTCCGTCTCCCCGGAGCGATGCGAGATGACGGTCGCATACCCCGAGCGGTGCGCGAGCTCGACGGCCTCGATCGTCTCGGACAGCGTGCCGATCTGGTTCAGCTTGATGAGCACCGCGTTCGCCGCGCCTTCGCTCACGCCGCGGCGGATCCGCGCGATGTTCGTGACGAAGAGGTCGTCGCCCACGAGCTGCAGCTTGTCGCCGAGCGTCGCCGTGAGCGTCTTCCACCCCGACCAGTCGTCCTCGGCGAGCCCATCCTCGATGGACACGAGCGGGTACTTGGTGCGCCAGGACGCGTAGCGCTCGCTGAGGCCCTTCGCGTCGAGCGTCACCTTCTCGCGCGCGAGCGTGTACTTGCCGTCCGCGTACAGCTCCGTGGCCGCGGGGTCGAGCGCGATGGCGACGTCCGTCCCCTCCTGATAGCCGGCGCGATCGATCGCCTCGAGGATGAGGCGGATCGGCTCCTCGTTGTCCTTGAGTCCGGCGGGCGCGAAGCCGCCCTCGTCTCCGACGCCGGTCCCCATGCCGCGCTCGTGCAGGATCGACTTGAGCGCGTGGAACACCTCCGCGCCGGCGCGCACGGCCTCGCGGAACGACGCCGCGCCGATCGGAGCGACCATGTACTCCTGCATGTCGGCTGAATCCGTCGCGTGCTTGCCGCCGTTGAGGATGTTCATCAGCGGCACCGGCAGGGTCCGCGCGATGGGGCCGCCGAGATAGCGGTACAGCGGCAGCCCCACGGCGTTCGCGGCGGCGCGCGCGCACGCGAGCGACACACCGAGGATCGCGTTCGCGCCGAGCTTCGCCTTGTTCGGCGTTCCGTCAAGCTCGAGCAGCAGCTTGTCGATCGCGGTCTGGTCCGCCGCGTCCTCGCCGATGAGCTCCGGCGCGATCGCGTCGTCCACGTTGCTGACGGCGTTGCGTACGCCCTTACCGCGGTAGCGCGCCGTGTCGCCGTCGCGCAGCTCGACGGCTTCGTGCGCCCCGGTCGACGCCCCCGAGGGGACCATCGCGGTCCCGCGGACCCCGTCGGCGAGGATCACGTCCACGGCGACGGCCGGATCTCCCCGCGAGTCGAGGATCTCGCGGCCGCGGATCATCTCGATCGTCGTTTCGCTCATCGTGCGCCGACCTCGGCCCGATCCGGGATGGCCACCACGCCGGGCAGGGACTTTCCCTCGATGAGCTCGAGGGCGGCGCCCCCTCCGGTCGAGACGTGCGTCATGCGGTCGGCGAGACCGAGTCCCTCGACGGCCTGGACCGACTCGCCGCCGCCCACGACCGTCACGGCCGAGCTCCGCGCGAGGAGCTGGGCGACGCGCTCGGTCCCCTTCGCGAACGCCGCGATCTCGAAGACGCCGAGCGGTCCGTTCCAGAAGATCGTCTTCGCGGTGCCGATCGCCTCGGCGTAGCGCTCGATCGTGCGTGGTCCGATGTCGACGATGGCCGCATCATCGGCCACCGCATCGACGGCCGTCACCGTCGCCCGCGGCGCCCCCGCCTCGTCGACGCTCGGCGCGGTCACCACGTCGTCCGGCAGCAGGACCGTCTTCCCGTGCTGCGTGGCGTCGTCGAGGATGCGACGTGCCTCGGTGACCCGATCGGTCTCGGCCAGCGAGCGGCCGATCCGTCGGCCCATCGCGAGGAGGAACGTGTTCGCCATCCCGCCACCGATGGCGAGCGCGTCGACGCGCGCCAGCAGCGCACGGAGCACGTCGATCTTCGTGCTGACCTTCGCGCCGCCGACGATCGCGAGGAACGGCCGCTGCGGCGCCTCGAGCAGACCGCCCAGCGCGCGCAGCTCCTTCTCGAGCAGCAGACCGGCGTACGCGGGCAGGATCTTCGCCACGCCCTCGGTGGACGCGTGCGCCCGGTGCGCCGCACCGAACGCGTCGTTCACGTAGAGGTCGAAACCGCTGGCGAGTTCCCGCGCGAACGCGTCGTCGTTCTTCTCCTCCTCGGGGTGGAAGCGGACGTTCTCGAGCAGCACAGCGTCGCCGGGGCGCAGGCCGGCGATCGCGCCGCGCACGGCCGGTCCGACGCAATCGGGCAGTAGCGGGATCTCGCGGGCGAGCAACTCGCTCAGCCTCTTTTGGACGGGTCTCAGGCTCTGCTTCGGATCCGGGCCCTTCGGCCGACCCAAATGGGAACAGAGAGCGATGGCCGCGCCGTGTTCGAGCAGGTAAAGGACCGTAGGGAGGAACGCTCTCAGTCTCGAGTCATCCGCGACCTCGAGCTCACCGTCCGCAGCGTGCGAAGGTCGGAGCGGACAGTTCGCGTCGGTGCGGACGAGGACCTTCTTCCCGGACGGATCGACGTCCCGGACGGTGCGCTTCGCGAAGCCGGTCACGCGGTGCTAGGCCGCCGCGGGCACGCGCAGCTTCGACGCGACGAACGCCGCGATATCGGCGAGGCGGCAGGCATAGCCCCACTCGTTGTCGTACCAGGAGACGACCTTCACCGTGTCGCCGAGCACGATCGTGTCGATCGCGCTCACGATGGTGGACTGGTCGTTGCCCTTGAGGTCGCTCGAGACCAGCGGCTCCTCGGTGTATCCCATGATCCCCTTGAGCTCGCCCTCGCTCGCGCGCTTGAACGCGGCGTTGATCTCCTCCTTCGTGACCTCCCGTCCGAGCGTCGCCACGAAGTCCACGACGGAGACCGTCGACGTCGGCACACGGAACGCCATCCCGGTGAACTTTCCCTTGAGCTCCGGGATCACCAGCGCGACCGCCTTCGCCGCGCCCGTTTCGGAGGGCACGATGTTCTCGGCCGCGGCCCGCGCGTCACGCGGGTCCTTCGCCGCCGTGTCGAGCGTCCGCTGCGAGTTCGTGTACGAGTGCACCGTCGTGAGGAATCCCTTCTGGATCCCGAATTCATCGTTGAGGACCTTCGCGACCGGCGCGAGCCCGTTCGTCGTGCACGACGCGTTGCTGATGA
This sequence comes from Candidatus Limnocylindria bacterium, assembly GCA_035281485.1. Lineage (GTDB taxonomy): Bacteria > Chloroflexota > Limnocylindria > P2-11E > P2-11E > CF-39. The sequence continues at coordinate 3,894 of DATEDV010000327.1, forward strand.
CGTGGTGCTTGGCCGGGTCGTAGGACTTCTCGTTCACACCAAGGACGACCGTGAGATCCTCGTTCTTCGCGGGCGCCGAGATGATCACCTTTCGCGCCCCGGCGTCGAGGTGCGCCCGCGCCTTCGTCGCGTCGGTGAAGAATCCCGTCGACTCGATCACGATGTCGACATCGAGCGCTTTCCACGGGAGCTTCGCGGGATCCTTCTCCTGGAGCACCTTGATCCGCCTGCCGTCGATGAGCAGCGAGTCGGCGGTGGCCGAGACCTCACCGTCGAAGTCGCCGTAGTTGGTGTCGTGCTTGAACAGATACGCGTTCATCTGCGGGTCGGCGAGATCGTTCACGGCGACGACCTCGAGCTCGGGGTGTCGCTCGATGACCGCCTTCAGGAATTGCCGGCCGATGCGTCCGAAGCCGTTGATGCCGATGCGCGTACCCATGTGAACCCCCCTTGTCTGACCTGAGACTAGAGGAACCACTCCCCTCGCCCCGATAGCCGCTCCCGTGCCGCGAAGACAGCACCCAGCATGCCGACGTCCGCGCCGAGGGCCGCAGGCACGATGCGGACCGCCGATGCCGGTGCGCGGAACGCGCGCTCGGCGATCCCGCGACGCATCGGCTCGAGCACGTGGCCCGGCTGATTCTCCGCGACCGAACCGCCCACGACGATGAGAGCGGGATTGAGGACGTTCACGAGGCCCACCGCGAGATTCGCCAGGGCCCGCTCGGCGCGCTCGATGACCGCCGCCGCGCGCGCGTCGCCGCGGGACGCAGCGGCGAATACCTCGGCCGCATCGCTCACGCCGTACGCCTCGGCCATGTTGCGACCCGCGGCGAACGACTCGGCGCAGCCGAACGATCCGCACCCGCAGCGCGGTAGATCGGCCCCGGCAGCGCGCGTCACGTCGAGCTGGAACGCGACCGGCCAGTGCCCGATCTCGCCGGCGGTGTTGGTCGCGCCGCGCAGCATGCGTCCGCCACTGACGATCGAGCCGCCCAGACCGGTGGAGACGGTGACGTAGACGAAGTCGCGCGCGTCGTGTGCCGCACCGGCGGCGTATTCGCCGATCGCGGCCATGGCGGTGTCGCGATCCACGAAGACCGTCGCGCCGTCGAGCGCGTCGGAGAGTCGCTGGGCGAGCGCGAACTCTCTGAATCCGACGAGATTCGGCGCCTCATGCACCAGACCGGTGCGGTGGTCGAGCGGGCCGGGGGCCGCACAGCCGATCGCGAGGAGCTCGTGGAGCGGGATACCGGCGTCGCGCGCGCTCGCGCGCGCCGAGTCCGCGAGCGCGGCGACGATCGCATCCGCGCCCTCGCGCGGCGTGCGGCGCTCGTCGCGCGACAGGATCTCGTGCCGGCCGGCGCCGAGGGCGGCGACCACCGCGCGGATGTGCGTGCCGCCGAGATCGATGCCGAGGAAGTGGTTGTCGCTCAGACCCTGGGGAGCTTGCCCGCGAGCTCCGGCGAGGACAGCACGCTGGCGTCGCCGAGAAGGACGCTCTTCTGTGCGGCCTTGTAGCCCTTCTTGGCCTTGTCCTTACCGAAGGCTCGCTCCGCATCGGCGAATATCGTCGTCACGAGCAGCGCGAGATAGGGCAGCGCCTGCGAGTCGGCGAGGTGCTCGCGCTCGAGACCCTCGACATCGATCCGATCGTCGATGATCGGCAGCGGCCGATCGATCGGATCGGCCTGCTCGTCGACACGCATGAGCAGGTTCGCGATGCGCTCCTCGACGCGACCTTTGCCGTACTGGCCGCTGTTGTACTCGGCGATCAGCGAATTCGCCAGAGCGGCGAGCATCCCGACGCGGCTCCCGACGACGCCGGCCGTCGGCAGCGGTCGCCCGGCGACCGGCGGCGGAGCGGGCTTCTCGCGCCCGAAACCGAACAGCCCCCGCTTCTTCTTCTCCGGCGCGGCCGCCGGCGGCGGACTCCACTCCTCGACCGGCGGCGTCCCGGGCTCGGGGATGCTCATCGAAGACGAACGCTGATCCGCGGGCGCCGGCCTACCCCAGGTATCCGATGCCGCCGAGGCTTTCGGCGCTGCCTCCGACCATTCGGGCTGCGCCGACGGAGCAGTTCCCCACGTGTCCTTGGCCAGGGTCGGCGACGCCGGCGGCGGGGACCACGTCTCCGGACTGGACTCGGATGCCGACCCAGTCCCCCAGGGATCGTCGGGGGACGCTGGCGCCGGCGGCGGTGGCGCCGTCCAGCGCTCCGCGGTGGGTGCCGGCGGCGTGGGGGTACCCCAGTGCTCCGTCGCCGCGGGCGGCGGACCCCAACCGGTCGGTTCCTGCGGCGGTGGCGGGGGCGTCTGATCGCCCGAGGCCGGACCGAAGATGCCGGACAGTGCGGACAGCCGGTCGTCCGTCGCCGCCGAGGGCTGCGCTTCCTGCGGCGTGACCCAGTCCTTCTCCGGAGCGGCTTCGGGAGCTGGTCCCCACTGCGGCGCCACTTCCGACACGGGAGCTGACTCGGGTGGGCTGGCCGCCCAGTCGTGCTGCGGGACGGCTTGTTCGGGGGTGATCCAGTCCTGCGCCGTGCTCGACGTCTCCGCGGTGGCCGGTCTCTCCGGTGGCAGCGAGAAGTCGGGTTCCTGTGACGGCGCGAACTCCGTGGCCGCCCACTCCTGTGCCGGTGGCGTCTGCTCGTACGAGGGCGGTGTCTGGTCGTACGAAGGCGGTGTCTGGTCGTACGCGGGCGGTGTCGCCTCGTAGGCAGGAGGTGCCGACCCGTACGCCGGCGTCGTGGGCTCGTAATGGAGGTCGCTTCTCCCGGCGTCCGGCTCGGGTGCGGCCGGCGGCTCATATGCGGGCGCCGCCGCGCTGGGCGCAGCGGTCTCGATGACGCCGTCCTTTACGAGCGCACCGAGCGCGGTGAGCGCGGCGCCTGGATCGATGTGCAGCATCGCGGCGATGGCGTTCAGGTCGCGCTCGCCGTTGACGGCGAGCACCACGCGCCATCGGTCGGGAGTGAGCGTGACCGCGCCCTGATCGACGGCGCGCTCCGAGAGACGGAAGACGAGATCGTCGCTCGGAATGAGCGCGCGTAGCGCGGCGATCCGCTGGCGCTCGGCCTCGGCCTCTTCTTCCGCCTTCTTGCGTGCGGCCTCGCGCGCCTCCTCTTCCCTCCGGCGCGCTTCCTCAGCGGCCTTCTTCGCCTCGCCGGCCTTCTTCAGAAGCTCGTCGAGCGATCCGCCTTCGAGGTTCGCGGGCGGCGCATCGTCCCACGGTGTGAACTCGAACTCGGCGGTCTCGAGATCGAAGATCTGGCCGAGTGCGAGGAGCGGCTCTTCCTCGCCGAACACCGCGGTGACCACACGACCATCCGCGACGCCCAGCGCTCCGACGCGCTCGTCCCGGCGCACCTGCAGCTCCCCGGTCTTCTTTGTCTTCGCGAGCAGGTCGAGGACGGAGCGCAGCGGAAAGTCCTGCAGACTCCCGCGGAGGGTCATCGGAGGGCGACCTCCGTCGCCTTGTCGAAGACGTGAAGCTTCCGGAGGTTGAAGCCGACCCTCAGCGCGTCGCCCGGCCGCGTTTGCGTATCCGTCGACACGCGCGCCACGAAGGTCTGTCCGTCCGCGGACAGCTGGAGCTGAAGCTCGTTCCCGAGGAATTCGACGACTTCCACACGAGCCTCAACGGGCAAGTGGCCGTTCTGCTGCGCTTTGGAGAGGTCGTCGATGTCTTCGGGCCGCACGCCGAGGATGACATCGCGGCCCACAGCCTCGGCGGCCTTGCCCTTCACCGGTGCGCGGAAGAAACCGGCGTCCGCGACAGGTCCGCTCACGATCTTCGCGTTGAAGAAGTTCATCGCGGGTGAACCGATGAAGCCGGCGACGAACAGATTCACGGGACGCTCGTGAAGATTCTCCGGAGTGTCGAGCTGCTGCAGCACACCTTCGCTCATCACCGCGATGCGATCGCCCATCGTCATCGCCTCGACCTGGTCGTGCGTGACGTAGATCGTGGTGCGACGAAGCCGTTGATGCAGCTTCTGCAGCATCGCGCGCGTCTGGATCCGGAGCTTCGCGTCGAGGTTCGACAGCGGCTCGTCCATGAGGAAGACCGCGGGCTCGCGCGCGATCGCGCGCCCGACGGCGACGCGTTGACGCTGGCCGCCGGACAGCTCCTTCGGCTTGCGCTTCAGCAGCTGTCCGATGGAGAGCATCTCCGCGACCTCGTTCACACGTCGCTCGATCTCGTTCCGCGGCACGCCCCGTAGCTTCAGCCCGAAGGCGATGTTGTCGTACACGCTCATGTGCGGATACAGCGCGTAGTTCTGGAAGACCATCGCGATATCGCGATCCTTCGGGGCGACGTCGTTCACACGTCGCTCGCCGATGAAGATGTCGCCGGAGGTCTGCTCCTCAAGTCCGGCCAGCATCCGCAGCGCCGTGGTCTTCCCACAGCCCGATGGTCCGACGAGGACGAGGAACTCCTCGTCGCGCACCTGCAGGTTGAGGTCCTTGACCGCGCTTACGTCCCCGAACTTCTTCGTGACGTGGTCATATGTGACGGTCGCCATTCGCGCTGAGTCTAATGTCACGGTCCGTCCGGCAGCAGCCGTGAGAACAGCGAGCCGAAGCGTGTCGCGGCGCGATCGACGAGCGTCAGGCGTGCCTGGATCGCATCGTTGGACGACCGGACCGCACCAGCACGCAGGCGCGCCAGCACGCGGAGCCGGTACGCGACGGCACCGGCGGGCGGATCGAGCGGCAGGAGGAGCACCCGGCGCTCCCCCGCCGCGACGAGCTCGGTGTCGGCGACGGCGACCTGGCGCGACCGACCGGTCGCGCGTGCGTAGTACGCGACGCGCACGAACGCCTCGCGAACGTCGCGGTCCGCGACCGCGAGCCGCACGACGATCACGCGCTCGGATGGCAGCGGGTGGAGCTCGCTCTCGATGCCCCACGCCCGTCCAGACGGGATGCCGAGCGTGAGCGTGCCGGCGTGCTCCTCGAAGGAGGCGCGTGGCGTGGTCCGGCGGAATCTCGTTGGATCGTCGTCGGCGACGGCTGGCGTCGAGGCCAGGGCGACGCAGACAGCGGTGAGCAGCGGGACGAAGCGCACACGCCGAAGCTAGACGCCTCCATGGCCTCGTGTCTGTCCCTCATGCGTCACACGTTCGTGCGACGAAGCCACACGCGAAAGAGGTACCTCGTTTCAGTCGAGCGCGATGAGATAGGTGCCGATCTCGTACGGTGCGA
>DATEDV010000328.1:0-4700 GCA_035281485.1 Candidatus Limnocylindria bacterium
CGAGCGGCCAGGGACGGCCGCGAGAGGACCCTGAGACCGGATGGCCGAGTGGGTCCGACCCCCCGCGCGCGGCGCGTGTCTGGAGACGCGGGGCGACCACACCGGGACGAGACCACCGCCCAGACCCGGGACCGTCGAAGCGCAGCCCGAATCTCAGCCCGCCCGAACAGCCTCCCCCTCGGACACGACCCGATTCCGCCCGAGCCGCTTCGCCGCATACAGCGCACGGTCGGCCGCTGCCACCAGTTCCTCGGCTCGCGAAGAGCCCGGATGTCGCGACGCCACGCCGATGCTCACGGTGACGTAGGGTTGTCCATCGACCGCACCGTGCGGCAATCGTAGTCCCGCGATCGCGGCGTGGATGCGCTCGGCGATCGCGCACGCGGATTCCTCCTGCGTCGCCGGCAGGATCACCGCGAACTCCTCGCCGCCGTAGCGCGCGACGATGTCGGTGGCGCGGCTGCCGGCTTCGCGGATGGCTCGCGCCACGCGCAGGAGGCACGCGTCGCCGCCGGGATGGCCGTGGCGATCGTTGTAGGGCTTGAAGCAATCGATGTCGATCATCAGCAGCGACAGTGCCGAGCCGTCGTGCGCCGCGCGCTCCCACTCGTGCGCGAGCGCCTCGTCGAACCGGCGCCGATTGGCCACGCCGGTGAGCCCGTCCACCGACGACATCGTGCGCAACTCGGCCGCGGCGAGGTGCAGCTGCTCCTGCGTGCCCTGCAGCTCGACCAGCCGCGCCTGCAGCCGTGTGCCGTGCCGCCGCATCATCTGCAGCATCAGCACGGTCAGGACCACGATGATCGCGAACAGCGCCACGATGGCCACCGCGAAATTGCGGTAGCCGGCGATGCCGCTCTCGTAGCGCTCGGCGGTGATGTCGATGCCGAGCACCGCGATCGGCTTGCCGCCTTCGTCGCGGACCGCCGCGATGCCCGTGACCCAGCTTCCGAAGTCGTCGCGATAGGGACCTCGCACGCGCGCCTGGCCGTCGAGCAGCGTCTCGCGGAATCCCTCCGGCAGGTCGCCGTACACGGTTCCCGGGGGCGAATAGTCGTCGCTCTGCGGGTTCTCCGCGTCGGCGAGGAACACGACGTCCTCGCCTTGCGGGGCCAGCAGGTACACGAACCGCGTGTGCGGGCTCGCACGGTGGATGCGCCGCATCTGCTCGCACACCGTGTCCGGCGGCACGACGCCCGCGTGCACGGCGTCGCGCAGCTGCCGGACCTCGCGCGGGTCCAGCGAGTGGGCGGCGACGTCCGCGAGCGCGCCGAGATCCTGCGACTGTCGCTTCGTGCCGTAGTCGACCACGCGCCAAGCGAAGAATCCGCCCCCCACCAGGGTGACGAGCGCCAGGATGATCGCCAGCACGCTCAGCGAGCCGGCGGGATCGCGGTCGTGCAGGAATCCCGGGCTGTCGGGCTCGCGCGGGTCGGTCGGCGCCGGGACGGCCGAGGGCTGCGGGCCTATCATGGGGCGCTCCCCTTGGAGGCGTGTGCCATGACCGACAACCCCGCCGCGTTCCCCGGACTGCCGTCGGCGCTCCACCGCGCCGCGAACGAGCTCCCGTTCGTGGAGTTCATGCCGGGACTCGAGATCCAACTGTTGCAGGCCAGCATCGAGAATGCCCTGTGGGTCGTCCGTACGCGCTTCGCACCGGGCGTCACGCTGCCGCGGCATCGGCACACCGGTGAAGTGTTCGCGCTCACCTTCTCGGGGCGCTGGCGGTACCTGGAGTATCCGGAGGTGAACACGGCGGGATCGTACCTGTATGAGCCCGCGGGATCGATCCATACCCTCCACACGCCGCCCGACAACACCGAGATCACCGACGTGTTCTTCGCGATCCGCGGCGCGAACCTGAACCTCGACGAGCAGGGCAATGTCGCGAGCGTGTGGGACGCGGGCTTCCTGATCGACAGCTACCGGTCGCTTTGCCAGGCGGCCGGACTGCCTCGCCCGAAAGTCATCGGCCTGTAGGGCGCACCCGCGGTACGCTGGCGGCGGCCCGGCCCTCGCGCCGGGCCGCCCCTCATTCGCCCCGTCTTCCTCGATGCCCACCCGAAAATCCCGCTCACAGCCCGGCGGCGTCGCCGACGCGCTGCTCGACGCGCACGTCGCGCACGTCCTCGAGACGCTGACCGGCCCGCAATTCATGACGCGCGTCGCGGACCTGCTCGACGCCGCGCTCGAGGATGCGAAGTCCCTGACGCTCGACGACGTCGTGACGCGCCCGATGATCAAGGGCGTGGCGCGCGCGTACGCGATCGAGATGGACCTCGGCGCCGGCGTCCCCGAGCTCGTCGGCGAGGTCGCACGCACCCTGCACGCGCATCGCGTCCACGACGAGACCCGCCTCAGCGACCTCGTGCCGGACCGCCGCTTCGAGGACCTGCTCGACCATGCGCTCGCGCTGAAGTCGGTGCGCCGGCGCCTCGTCGCGGAGGTCATCGCGAGCCCGCTGTACGAAAGCTTCGCCTCCGACCTCCTGCTCAACGGCATCAAGGACTACCTCGCCGGCGCGCGGCTGCCGGTCGCGGTGCCCGGAGCGCGGTCGGCGATGAAGCTCGGCAAGGCGATCGTCAGCCGCGCGCGGCCGGGACTCGAGGACGTCGTCGAGGACCAGCTCAAGCGCTACATCGGCAAGAGTGTGGCCTCGGTGTCGGAGCGCAGCGCGCAGCCCTTCGTCGACGGCGAGCACGACGATCGCCTGCGCGAGGTCGCCGCCGACTCGTGGCAGCGCATCAAGGCCTCCACCGTGGGGAGCCTGCGCGAGGACCTCTCCGCGCTCGAGCTCGAGGAGCTGTTCGTCACGCTCTACGAGTGGTGGAAGGAGCTGCGCCGCGCGCCGTTCGTGGGCGCGATGATCGACGCCGGGATCGACACGTTCTTCGACAAGTACGGTGCGACGCCGCTGCCGGACCTCCTCGAGGACATCGGGATCACGCGCGACATGCTGCTGCGCGAGGCGGAGCGCTTCGCACCCCCGGTGATCGCGGTGCTGAAGAAGGAAGGCCTGCTCGAGCGCTCGCTGCGGCGCGAGCTCGAAGGGTTCTACCGGTCGGGCGCGGTCGAGAAGATCCTCGGCCGCACCTGAAGCCACGCGCTACGCGGCTTCGCCGAGCTCCGCGCGTCGCGCCGTGAGGAAGGCGTCGAGGGCGCGCTTCGCGGCGGGCCCGAGGTCGATCGGCTCCGCGCGGCTGGCGACGAGGTCGTCGAGGAACACCTGCGTGCGCAGCTGCAGCTTGTTCTGGCCGTTGAACTCCGCGAACGTCACGGTGCCGTCGGTGGGATGGTGCGCGACCACCTTCAGCCAGCGGCTCTGGCGCCGGTCGTGGTCGTACACGCGGAACCAGCTGGAGAGCACCATCAGCAGGTCCAGCAGCGTCACGGCATCCGGGACCTTCTGATCGGCGTCGGCGGTCGCGGCTGCCGGCGCGGGCTGGTCGACGGGTTCCTCGAGCGGCGCCGCCTCCTGCGGCATCTCGATCTCGGGCAGCTCGGCGGCGGCCTCGGCCGGCGCGGACGCCTGGTCCTGTTCCGGCCCCGGCGCTTCCGTCGCGTGGTCCTCGTCGCCGAACGGGATGTCCTCGAGCATCGACTCGGCGTGCGTGAGGCGCGCCTTCGGCGCGGCGACCGGCTCGACGGCCTCGACCGCCTCGCGCCAGCTGCGGATGAGGACGGAGATGCGCTCGTCGAGCATGCCGATGTCGCGCAGGCGCGATTCGATGTCGTAGGCGACCGAGTCGCGCATCTCGTCCGTCCAGCCTGCGACCTTGCGCGGATCGCCGGCGTCGAGGACGCGGTCGAGCAGGTCGATGCCGTCGCGCCAGGCGTCGCTGTCCGGGCCCTGCTTGAGCAGGCGCAGCGCCATCAGCGGCGCCCAGCCGGAGTTGAGCAGCGGCCACGTGCCTTCCGGCACGCGCTTGGAAAGGGTGCGCAGGTGCAGCTCTTCCGCGACGACCTTGCGCGTGCGGTCGATGATCGCCTGGCGGCGCTGGCGCGCCTCCTCCTTCTGCTGCGCGAAGAAGTCCTCGATGACCTTCTCGTCGACCGGGCCGGGCAGCGCGGTCTGCGAGCGGATCGAGTCCGCCGCGACGTCGAACTGGCTCTGGATCTCGGAGACCATCTCCTCCATGCGGCGCAGCGTCTCCATGCCGGTCGCGCGCGCGGTGGCGGCCATGGTCGCCAGCTCGTTCATGAGCGTGCGCACCGGGTGCTGCTTGTCGGCGAAGAACGCGGTGTCCTGCAGCGCGTTCTTGATCACCGAGAAGCGCAGCTGGTCGAAGCGCGGCTTGAGCGACGCCGGCAGCGTCGGGTCCTGGAGGATGTCGTTGAACATGCGGCCGACGACGCCGGCGCGCTGGACGTAGGCGTAGGCGCGCGGTGCTTCCCAGCCCGGCACGACCTGGCCGCTCGCGGCGTTGGCGAGGTCGGAACTCAGCTGCGTGTCGCCGTAGTAGGCCATCCCCGTCGACGTGGCGGCTGCGGGGACCAGGTTGGTGCTCAGCGCGCGGAGCTGGCCGAGGGTCTGCGGATCCACCATCGGTGGCGCGACGAACCCGTAGGCATTGTTGGCCGAGGGATTGTGGATGCCGCCCGGAACGCCGGCCATCTGCATCGGCGTGGTCGGGCCCATGCCGCCGGCCGCACCGGCTGCCGCCGCGGCCGCGCCGACGCCACCGCCCATGCCGGACCCG
>DATEDV010000329.1:0-17215 GCA_035281485.1 Candidatus Limnocylindria bacterium
CAGCTGCCGCGCGGCCTCGCCCTGTAGAGACTCGGCGTACTTCAACCCGCTTCCCGTGTTGAACACGACGACGCTTTCATCGTCGCGGATCCAGCCGTCGCGCCGCAGCTTCGCGGCGGCCGCCAGCGCCGCGGCGCCCTCGGGACACACGAGCATCCCCTCCATCGCGCCCACGACCCGCATCATGTCGCGTGTCTCGTCGTCCGTCACGGCGAGCGCGATGCCATCGCTCTCGCGCAGCGCGCGCAGCACGAGGAAGTCCCCGAGCGCCTTCGGCACACGGATCCCGGCCGCGAACGTCCGCGGATCCGGCCAGGGCTGCGATTCGGCGGCGCCCTCCTCGAAGGCGCGCACGATCGGGGCGCAGCCGGTCGCCTGCGCAGCGACGAATCGTGGCACGTCATCGCGTGCCAGCCAGCCGATCTCGCGCAGCTCCGCGAACGCCTTCCACATCCCGATGAGACCGACGCCGCCGCCCGTGGGATACACGATGACGCTGGGCAACGACCAGTCGAGCTGTTCCGCGAGCTCGAATCCCATCGTCTTCTTGCCCTCGATCCGGTACGGCTCCTTGAGCGTCGACGCGTCGTACCAGCCGCGCTCGGCGCACGCGCGCTTCACGACGGCGCCGGCGTCGGCGATCGAGCCGGGCACGAGGTAGACCTCCGCGCCGTATGAAGCGGTCTCGCGCACGATCGTCTGTGGCGTGGTGTCCGGCATGACGACGACGACGCGGATGCCGGCGCGCGCACCGTACGCGGCCCACGCCGCGCCGGCGTTGCCCGCCGTCGGGAGCGCGAGCGTGCTCACGCCGAGCTCGAGCGCGCGCGTCACGCCCACCGCCGCGCCGCGGGCTTTGAACGTCCCGGTGGGCAGGAGGCCCTCGTCCTTCACGCGAAGGTTCGGGATGTCGAGCTCCTCCCCGACGCGACGCGCGTCGAGGAGCGGCGTGTTCGCTTCGCCGAGCGTGACGACATGGTCCGGGTCCTCCAGCGGCAGCAGCTCGCGATAGCGCCAGAGCGTCGCGGGTCGCCGGGCGAGCGCCTCGCGCTGCATGGCCGCGTGCACCTTCATCAGGTCGTAGCGGACGAGCAGCGGGCCGCCGTCGTTGGTGCAGGTCTGCTGGAGCGTGTCGATCTGGAAGTCCTCGCCGCAGCGGGAGCACTCGAGGTGCGTCGCGAGCGACGTCACGCCGCGCGTTCGATCTTCGCGCCCAGCGCCCGCAGGCGCGTGTCGAGATCCTCGAACCCGCGATCGATCTGCTCGATGTTGCTGATGACGCTCTGGCCCTTCGCGCATAGCGTCGCGGCGAGGATCGCCATCCCCGCGCGGATGTCGGGGCTGCGCAGATCCGCGCCGTACAGCTGCGAGGGTCCCACGACGACGACCCGATGCGGGTCCGCCAGCACCAGACGCGCACCCATGCGGACGAGGGCGTCGACCCAGAACATGCGGGCTTCGAACATCCACTCGTGGATGAGCACCGTGCCCTCCGCCTGCGTGGCCATCGCGGTGGCGACGCTCGTGAGGTCGGTCGGGAATCCGGGCCAGATCTGCGGCTTGATGTGAGGGATCGCCCCGCCGATGTCCGGTTCCACGACGTAGTGCGCTTTGCCGGGAACGTGGATGTCCTCGCCGCGCACCTCGGTCTCGACCCCCAGCTTCTTGAAGACGAGCTGCGTCATCCGCATGTGCTGGGGCACGGCGTTCTTGATGGTCGCGTCCCCGTGCGTCATCGCGATGGCGGCGATGAGCGAGCCGACCTCCATGTGGTCGCTGGAGATCGTGTGGTCCACGCCCCGGAGGCGCTCGGCTCCGTCGATCGTGATCGTGTTCGTCCCGATCCCGACCATCCGCGCACCCATGCGCATGAGCGCGGCACCGAGCTCCTGCACATGGGGCTCGCTCGCGGCGTTGCGGATCACGGTCCTTCCGGGGGCGAGGACCGCGGCCATCAGCGCGTTCTCGGTCGCCGTCACGGACGTCTCGTCGAGCAGCACCTCGGCGCCGCGCAGCCCCGATGTGTGAAGACCGTACCCGTTGGACCCGACGTCGAGCTCCGCGCCCAGCGCGCTGAGCGCGAGGAAGTGGGTGTCGTTCCGGCGGCGGCCGATGACGTCGCCGCCCGGCAACCCCAGCTTGACCTTCTTGTGGCGCGCGAGCATCGGACCGGCGAACAGCAGTGAGGTGCGTATCTCGCCCGCGAGCGCCTGCGGGACCTCGGTGCGATTCACGCCGGCCGCTGTGATGCGGACCGTCGTCGCGTCGAGCTCCTCGACCTTGGCGCCGAGCTCGCTCGCGATGTCCACCATCCCGCGCACGTCACGGATGCGCGGCATGTTGCGCAGCGTCACCGGCTCGTCGGTGAGGAGGCTCGCCGCGATCAGCGGCAGCGCGGCGTTCTTGTTGCCCGCCGGTCGGATCTCGCCGCGCAGCGGCGTGCCGCCATCCACGATCAGTCGTGCCATCGGCGGCCTAGCCTAGCCCGATAGCGACCGCGGGCTTGTTCTGATCGACGCCGCCGCGCAGCTCGCCCGTCTTGGGGTCGATGAGGATCGCGTTCGGACGAGCGAACCACGCCGACATCAGCGTCTCGTCTTTGACCTCGACCTGGTGACCGAGCGCTGCGAGCCCCTCCCGCACGTCCGCGGGGATCCGTGAGTCGACCAGAAGGCCCTCGCCCTCGTCGTGCACGCGGGGACGGTTCACGGCGTCCTGTGGGCCGTCGCCGAAATCGACGACGTTCACGATCGCCTGCGTGACCGCGCTCATGATCTTGCGGCCGCCCGGCGCGCCGACCGCGAGGAACGGCTTGTCGCCGCGCACAAGGAGCGTCGGTGAGCCGGCCCAGAGCACGCGCTTGCCGGGCGCGATCGAGTTGGGGTTCCCCGGCACCGGGTCGAACCAGGTCATGCCGTCCACAAGGACGATCCCGGTCCCCTTCGGGACGAAGCCCGAGCCGAAACCCTGCCCGAGCGTCTGCGTGAGCGCGACCATCGTCCGATCTTTGTCGATCGCGTTGAGGTGCGTGGTGTGGTCGGCGAGCTGCGAGAACCGGTGCAGGAATGACGCGCGCAGTGCCTCCGCGACGAGATGCAGATGTTCGACTCCGCCGCGCTGCTTCGCACCGAGCGGGAACGCATCGAGCACCGTGAGCGCGCGTGCCACCGTAGGCCCGCCGGTCAGTCCATCGAGGGTGATCATGCGGTGACCGCGATACATCGTCTGCAGCGGGGTGCCCACGCTCGCCTCATACGTCGCAAGATCGGCCGCACCGAGGACGCCGCCGCTCTCGCGAACGCTCGAGACGATGGCCTCGGCGATCTCGCCGCGGTACAGCACCTCGGGACCGTCGCGCGCGATGCGTTCGAGCGTGTTCGCAAGGTCGGTTTGGACGACGCGGTCCGAAGGCTCAGTACCAATGGGCGGACGCAGCGGCGCGCCGCTCGGCCGGAAGAAGATGCGGCGAGCATCGCCCGCTTTCCACAGACGCTCCGCATACATCGCGAACGAGAGCGCGACGTACCAGTCGATCTCAAAGCCGTCCCGCGCCAGTCGGATGGCGGGCTCCATGACGCGCGTGCGCGGGAGCGAGCCGTAGCGCTCGAGCGCCAGGCACAGCGCGGCGGCCTGCCCGGGGACCGTCACGGAGGTCGCGCCCTCGATGTTCGCCCCGCCCTTCACCGCGGGCCACAGATACATGCCCGCGCGCGTGCCGTCGCGGGCGAGCTCGAACATGTCGGCACGCGCACCAAGCGGCGCCTTCGTTCCGCCCTCGACCGACACGACCGCGCCGTCCGCGAGCCGAATGACGAGACCGGCGATCCCGCCGATCCCGCTGGTGAACGGCTCGACCACCCCCATCGCAAAAGCCGCGGCGACGGCCGCATCGACGGCGTTGCCGCCGTCCTGAAGCATCTCGATGCCCGCCTCGGCGGCGAGATGGTGCTCCGCCGTGACCATGCCCGCGCGGGCGACGGGCTCGCTCTTGGAGTGGCGCCACTCGCTGCGGACCTCGGAGACCCGGCGAGCAGGCGCGCTCGTCGGGAGGCCGCTGATGATCTGGGACATGCGCGCCGATACTAAGCGTGGTGCGATATGACGCCGTCGGCTTCGACCTGCTGACCGCGCTGCTCGACTCGTGGTCGTTGTTCGCGGAGGTCGCAGGCGGACGCGAGCTTGGGATGCGCTGGCATGCCGCGTCGCAGTCGTTGCTTCGCGGAAGACCCTACCGGCCCTTCGAGGACATCGTGCGCGAGTCCGCCGCGGCCGTCGGCCTCGCCGACGAGAAGGCGGAGGAGCTCCTCCGCCGCTGGGGCGAGTCCGAGCCGTGGCCCGACGTCCCGGCCGTCCTTCCCCGCCTCCGCTCGTACACCCTGTTCATCGTGACCAACTGCTCGGAGCGGCTTGGCGCGCTCGCGGCGGCACGCGTGGGGTCGTTCGATCTCGTGATGACGGCGGAGCGCGCCGGCGCGTACAAGCCGGATCCGCGGCCGTACCGCGCCGCGATCGACGCGCTGGGTCTTCAGCGCAAGCGCACCCTATTCGTGGCGGGATCCGCGCACGACGTCGGCGGCGCGTCTCGCGCCGGCATGGACGTCTACTGGGCGAATCGCGGTAGCGTCCCGGCCCCGAGCGATGGCCACGCGATCCGCGAGGAGGTCGACCTTCGCGGGCTCATCGACGTATTGGAGGCCTAGCGATACCGATCGGCCGTGATGCGATCGTCCTTCGCGACGACGGTCTGCCGTGCGATCCGCAGACGGATCTCGAGTGGCTCGACTGGGTCGCGGCGGGCGAGACACGCAACTGGTGCAAGAACGATCTCCTCGTGGACTGGCTGAACGAGTACCCCACGATCCATGGCTTCCTGCAGGACCACCAGCTGCCGGGATACGACGCGACGTTCGACCTCGGACGTTTCCTCATGCATCAGGGCCGCGCGTTCGAGAAGGCAGTGTTCGCGGACCTCGCGCAGCGGTGGGAGCTCGTCCGCATCACCCACCGACCGGATGAGGCACGGCTGCTGTCGGCCGCGATCGCGACGCACGAGGCGATGGAGGCGGGCGTGCCGATCATCGCGGCGGGCGTCCTTCGTGATCCGCAGCTCCGCATGTTCGGCGTCGTGGATCTGCTGGTGCGCTCGGACGTGCTCGGCCAGCTCTGTCCCGGGGCGTTCGTCGGCGATCCGCTCGAGCTCGCCGCGATCGGGCTCTCGCACGGGCGGCACTACCGCGTCGTCGACGTGAAGTTCAAGACGCTGGAGCTGCTGGTCCGGACGGGCGGGCTCACGACGTCGCCGAGCGACCTGGACACGCTCGCTCAGGCCTGGGTCTACAACGAAGCGCTCGGGCGGATGCAGGGCTACACGCCGCCGGCGTCATACGTCGCGGGCCGCGCGTGGAAGCAGGGCGACGAGCGCGGCGACCGCTGCTGGGAGCGGATCGCACGGGTGCCGCACGACACGTTCGTGCGCGGCCGCGGGGTCGAGCTGCGCGAGGTCGTGCAGCAGGCCGCCGCATGGATCCGGCGCGTGCGCACCGAGGGCGCCGAGTGGCGCGTGCTCCCCACGCCGTCGGTGCCGGAGCTCTGGCCGAACATGAAGGCCGACGGGGACGCGCCGTGGCACGACGCGAAGGCGCGGATCGCCGTGGCCCTCGCGGACCTCACGCTCCTGCCGCGCGTCAACACGACGCATCGCGCGCGCGCGCACGAGCTCGGCGTGACGCGCTGGGACGACCCGCGCACCTCGTCGGAGCTGCTCGGGTTGAGCGGCGAGCGCGAGGCGGCGATCGTGGATGCCGTGCTCGCGGTGAACCGGCCCGGCGGCGAGTCCATGCGGCCCGAGCGCCTGGTCGCGGCGCCGCAGGAGTGGCGGGAGCGGGCGCCGATCGAAGTTTTCGTCGACTTCGAGTTCCTGCAGGATCTGAACGACGACTTCGCGGCCTTCCCGCGCAAGGGCGGCCAGTCGCTGATCTTCCAGATCGGCTGTGGCACGTACCAGGGCGGCGAGTGGACCTTCCGCCAGTTCACGGTGGACGATCTCTCGCTCGACGCTGAGGCGCGGATGATCGACGCGTGGCTCACCCATCTCCACGCCGTGGCGGCCGACGCGGGCCTCGACATCGGCGCCGCGCGCCTGGTGCATTGGTCGCCGGCAGAGACAAGCAACTTCGAGCGCGCTTACGACAACGCTCGCGATCGGCATCCCGACCGCGACTGGCCGGTGCTCTCGTGGTTCGACCTGCTGCAGCAGGTGGTGCAGGCGGAGCCGCTCGTGGTGCGCGGCGCGTTCTCGTTCTCGCTCAAGCCGATCGCGCGGTCACTGCACGCGCTGGGTCATATCCAGACGCACTGGGGCGAGGGGCTCGCCGACGGTGCCGGCGCGATGGCCGGGGCTTGGAACGCCGCGGTCGAGGCGAAGCGCTCCGGCGTCGCGCTCGGCGCGACGGCGGTGATGGGCGAGATCGCGCGGTACAACGAGGTGGACTGCCGCGTCATGGCGGAGATCCTCGACTACCTCAGGCGAGAGCGCTGAGTATCGCCACGAGCGACCATTGTCGTTTCGTAAATAATCATATACCATTCGGATATGAACGCCGAGCCAGGTCCGAATGCGCGATCGCATCCGCTCGTCCGCAGCGAGGCGGCCGCGCGCATCCTCGCCCTCCTCACCGCGTTACCCGGCGAAGAGCTGCATACGAACGAAATCATGCGCCGAACCCAGACGAACGCGAATGCCGCGCAACGCGCGCTCGAGCGACTCGAGGCTGGTGGCGTTCTGCGGAGCCGTCGACTCGGCAATCTCCGTTTGTGGTCCATCACACGAGAGCATCCGCTGTATGCGTCGCTTCGGGATCTCTTTGGGCGCACCCGCGGGATCCCGATGCTGCTGCAGGAAAAGCTCAGTGAGGATTCGGGGATCGCGCTGGCCTTCCTCTTTGGTTCCTATGTGACCGCCCGTGACGACCCTTCGAGCGACATCGACCTCTTCGTTGTCGGCAAGCCCAACGCTGTCACGCTGGACCGGGTCACGGAGGAAGTGGCCAAGCAGCTTCGTAGACAGGTGAACGTTGTCGCGTGGACCCCGCAAGATCTCGGTACGCCGACGCCGGCGCAGCGCGCCTTTCTGGAGAGCGTCACTTCGCGTCCGAAGATCTGGTTGATAGGAGGCGAGGATGAGCTCGAACGGCGACGTCGTCGCGTGGGAGCAGCGGTGGAGCGGGGTCGTCGAACGGATACACGCCAGTCCCGAAGCCGCCCGCGAGCGAGTTCGGCTGGGCGAGCGCAACGTTCGTCGGGCGAACGCGGCACTCTCGGCCAGCGATCCCGATCAGGCCCTCGTAAACGCTGAGACCGCGCTCGTCAATGTTGCCGATGCGCTGATGCAACGTGATGGATTCCGGGTCCGTGGCTCGGAGCGATCCCACATCGCGAGGTTCGAATATCCGTTACTGCCCCCCGCACTGGCTGACAACGCTCGCCTCATCAATCGCGCTCGACAGCTCCGCAACATCGCGCAATACGAGGGTGAGGGCCGGGTGTCGGCGGACTTCGCGCGTCAAGTTGTCGCTCTGGCGGATCAGGCCGTCCGTCACGTGGTGTCGCTGCTTCGCTGAGTCGGCCTATTAGACCGCGGCCAGCGCTCCGTCCAGATCGGCGATGAGGTCGTCGGGGTCCTCGATGCCGACCGAGAGCCGTAGCGTGCCGTCGTTGATACCGAGTCGCTCGCGCTCCTCCGGCTGGACGCGACGGTGCGAGGAGATCGCCGGGTACAGGACCTCGCTGAAGAGGTCGCCCAGGGTTGTCGCCGACGCGGCGAGCTCGAGAGCGTCGAGGAAGCGGAACGCCGCGGCTTTGGTCGCGTCCCGCAGATCGAACGTCACCACCCCGCCGAACAGTCCGCCGAACTGCCGCTTCGCGAGGTCGTGCTGCGGGTGATCGGGTAGGCCCGGATACCTGACACGCGCGACCTTCGCGTGCGACGCGAGATGGCGCGCGACGCGGAGGGCGCTGTCGCACTGCCGGCGCACGCGCAGGTCAAGCGTGCGCATGCCGCGGATGCAGAGCCACGCCTCGTGCGGCGGGAGATACGCGCCGTCGAGGATCGTGCGGTCGCGCATCGCCTTCGCGACCTCGGCGCTGCCCGCGACGCTCCCGGCCATGACATCGCCGTGCCCATTCACGTAC
Source organism: Candidatus Limnocylindria bacterium (assembly GCA_035281485.1). Lineage (GTDB taxonomy): Bacteria > Chloroflexota > Limnocylindria > P2-11E > P2-11E > CF-39. The sequence goes on from DATEDV010000329.1 coordinate 8,191, forward strand.
TTCGTGAGCGACTGGATGACGACGTCGGCACCGAGCGCCGCGGGCCGGACCAGAACCGGCGAGGCGAAGGTCGCATCGACGGCGAGCGTCGCGCCGTTGCCGTGCGCGAGCTTCGCGAGCGCAGCGATATCCGTGACGCGCAACAGCGGATTCGCCATGGCCTCGACATACAGCAGAGTCGTCGGCGCCTCGCGCAGCGCCGCCTCGACCTTCGGGTGGTCGGTCGCGTCGACGAAGACGATCTTCGCGCCACGCTCGCGGATCCAGCGTTCGAAGAGCGCGCGGACCTGGCCGTAGATGTCCTCCTGCGCGACCACTCGTCCGCCGCTCGCGACGGCGCAGGCGTCGACGAATGCCGCGATCGCGGCCATGCCGGACACGAAGCATGTCGCGGCGGCGGTGCCCTCGAGCTCCGCGAGCGCGCTCTCGAGCGCGGCCGTCGTGGGAGTGCCGTAGCGGCCGTAGACGTAGCCGGCACGGTCGTTCCCGAAGACCTCGTCCTGCGCGGCGGCGGAGCGGTAGTCGAACGCGACGCTCTGGACGAGCGGCGGGGCGACGGGCACGCCCTCGCCGGCGGGGAGCTCGCGTGCGGAACGGACCACACGCGTGCCGATGCGCACTTCCTTCCCCATCGCCCGCGAGTCTAGGTGCGCCTGCTAGCGGCCGGCCTCTTCTTCGATCCGCTCTTCTGCGACCTCGCGCTCCACCGGGTGCGGACGCTCGGCTTCCATCGACTTCGCGCGTTCGATGAGATCCGCGACCTTCTGACCGCCCTTACGCCCGATGCGCTCGAAGTGACCCGGGCCGTACTTGGCCGTGACGGCCTTGCCGCCCTTCTTGCCGATCCGGCCGAAGAACTCGGGGCCGTACTTCGTCGCGGTGCTGGAGCCGCCCTTCTTGCCGATCTTCTCGTAGAACTCAGGTCCGTACTTCTCGCTGACCAGGCGACCACCCATGCGGCCCGCCTCGGCCACCGTCATTCCACCACCAGATCTGCGCGCCATGGCCCGCTCCTTTCAGTGACCGCCGCCTACGGCTCCGGCCGCTCGCCGGTCTTCAGTAGCGACCAACTGGCGGGCAGGATGGATGCCGCACGCCTGTCGGGCGGGCCGACAACAGGTAACAACTCCGCAACGATCCCTAAACGGAGGCGATTTCCAGGTCTATCGGGTCCTCGTGCACGAACGCGAGCACGATCACGCACGACAGGATCGCCGCGCCCATACAGAACACGCCGATCGCGCCGAAGCCGAGCGTATCGACGAAGAACCCGCCCAACGTCGCGCCCACGACGATCGCGAACGCGATCGTCGCGGACGAGAGCGCGAGGAGCGTGCCCCGCGCTTGTGGCACCTGCTCGCTGAGAAGCGAGGTGTTCGTCGCGAAGCGGGCGCCGATCACCGCGGAGAGCGCGAGGTTCAGGCTGGCCGCGACCAGCAGCGGCAACGGCAGGTTCGTGAGCGCGAGCAGGAGCGCGCCGGAGATCACGATGGTGATCGCGACGACGCGGCGGTGACCGATGCGGTCGCCGATGCGGCCGCCGATCTGGCTCCCGACGAGGACGCCGAGCCCCATCGTCAGCGAGTACGTCGAGGCGGTCCCCTGGCTGAGAGCGAACGTGTGCTGGAAGAACACGACGAGATACGTGATCCAGGTGAACCAGTACAGCGAGCCGAGGAAGCTCGAGATGATGGCGGCGACCGCGGACGAGTTGGTGAGGATCGAGCGATACAGCTGCGAGATGCGCTGGGCGCTTCCGTTACCTTCGGCCGGCTTGAGGAACCACCACAGCGCGAGGCCGGCGAGCATCGCGAGCACTCCGACGAAGCCGACGGAGAGCCGCCAGCTCGTCGCCTCTGCGACGACGCCGGCCAGCGGGATACCCACGACGCTCGCCATCGTGTTGAACGCGATGACCGTGCTCATCGCACGACCGCGTTCGCGGTACTCGAAGCTGTCGCCGATCAGCGCATTCGCATTCGGGAAGATGACGGATCCGCCGATGCCGGCGATCGCGCGCATCGCGATGAGCATCTCGAAGCTCGTGGCGAATGCCGAGAGCAGCGTGAACACGCCCATGACGAACGCGCCTGCGACGAGGAATACGCGGCGGCCGAACCGGTCGGAATACGGGCCCATGAGGAGCGACGTCAGGATCCCCGGACCGCCGTAGGCGGCGGTGACGAGACCGGCCGTGCCGGTGCTGATCGCGAACTCGCCGGCGATCTGCGTCAGCACCGGTGCCATGACGAATCCCGCGTAGACCGAGGCGAAGGTGAGCGAGCCGACGAGCGCGAGGAGAAGGCGTCGTTCTCGCGGGCTCAATCCAGGGGTCGGCCGGCGAAGGCGTGCAGGAACCGACCGAACGCGCGGATGTGGTCGACGTAATCGGCGACGGCGATGTTCTCGTTCGGCGCGTGGTTGGCGGACGACGCGTTCCCGGATCCGAAGCCGACCACCGGGATGGCCAGCTGATCGCAGACCTGCGCCATGGGCCCGCTCCCGACCATCAGCGGGTAGACCACCGGGTCGGTGCCGTACGTCGCTCGGCAGGCCGCGACCGCCGCGCGCGCCGGCGCGGAGTCCGCGGGCCAGCGCGACGGGCGCTCGCCATGCATCGGGATGACCTCGATATCGCCGAACCCGCGGCGCTCGAGATGCGCGCGCAGCAGGCGCTCGACCAGCTCGGGGGTGAGGTCGGGCACCAGGCGGAAGTCGAGCTTCGCGCTCGCGACCGCCGGGAGGACCGTCTTCGAGCCCGGCCCGGAGTAGCCCGATGTGAGACCACAGATGGTGCACGTCGGCTCGAAGAAGTGCTTCAGCTTCAGCGGCGTGCCGCTCAGGTCACGGATGAACCGCGGGATGTCGTGGATGCGCCGTGTCCCTTCCTCGTCATACGGCAGGTCGTCGAGCATGCGGATCTCGTCGGGCGTTGGCCTGCGCACGGCGTCCATCAGACCGTCGACGACGATCTCGTCCCTGTCGTTCTTGAGCGTGGCCAGCGCCCACACCAGGCGCCACGCCGCGTTCGGGACGATCGTCGCGATCGATGAGTGCGCGTCCTGCTTCGCCCCGCGTACCCGCAGCTCGAAGTAGGCAATGCCCTTCAGGCCGAGGGAGACGGTGGGGCGGCCGGCGGCGTCCTTGTAGCCCGCCTCCCAGATGCAGCCGTCGGCGCGGAGGCGGTCGGCGTTGCGACGCACGAACTCGGCCAGGTGCTCGGACCCGATCTCCTCCTCGCCTTCGTAAAGCACGCGCACGCGAAGCGGCAGCTCACCCATCGTGGCGCGATACGCCTCGATCGCCTGCAGCCGCGCCATGAGGTTCCCCTTGTTGTCGGACACGCCGCGCGCGAAGAGGTGACCATCGCGTTCGGTCGGCTCGAAGGGCGGCGTCTTCCACTCGTCAAGCGGGTCGGGCGGTTGCACGTCGTAGTGGTCGTAGACCAGAAGCGTCCGGTCGCCTTTGCCCGTCTCACCGACGATCGTCGGCGGGCCGCCGTCGACACGCAGGCTCTCCGCTGCGATGCCGGCGCGCTTCGTCCGCTCGAGCACCGCGCGCGCCGTCTCGTCGATCGCGCTCTTCTGCGCCGAGACCGTTGGCAGACGCACGAGGTCCTTCAGCTCGTCGACGTACTGGCGCGTGCGCGCGCGAACGTACTCGTCGAAGGCGGAAAAGGAGGTCACCCCTCCTAGGCTAGCCCGCGGTGAAGGTGGCCGCAGTCCGCGTCTTGCTCCGGCCGAGCGCGCACTTCGGCGAGTTCGGCGTGATCTCGATCCAGCGCTTCTCGCAGAGGTAGTGGATCAGGCCGTCGGCCTCCTCGATCGTCTCGCGCCGGTAGACCTTGGCCCGCGGGACCATGAACACGCAGTCGCCGCAGTTGAGCGGCAGCGTCGGCTGCGGACGGCTCGCGTTGCGCGCCACCACGAGGGCGAAGCCGAGTGCGGCCACGCTCACGACGACGAAGATGACCAGGAGGGCGAAGATGGCCACGGGACCCATATCCGAACAGGCCTCCTCCCCGTATCAACGGTACAGGAGGTGAGCTCCGTGCGACGCGTGGTGCTGGCACTGGCCGCCGCAATGCTGCTGGCGACCGGCGCGTGCTCTGCGGCCGGTTCCGGTGGCAGCGGCGCTCCCGAGAACACCACCCCGATGCCGTCGATCAAGACAGCGCCAACGGGCGGTCCGAGCGCCGATCCTGAGTACGGGTATTAGTCTCGGCCCATCGACTTCGGCATCCACGTCGGCCACCTCGGCGGGCCCCTCGATGAGCTGCGGCGCCTGTGGCGCTTCGCAGAGGAGCGCGGCTTCGACTGGTTCTCGGTCTCCGATCACTTCCAGGAGACGCCGCATCGGGACGGGCGCGGTGACTGCTTCGAGTCGATCGCGACTCTGACGGCGGCGGCAGCCGATACCACGCGCGTGCGGGTGGGCTGTCTCGTGTTCAGCATCGGCTACCGGAACCCCGGACTGCTTGCGAAATCCGTGACGACGATCGATCACATCTCGAACGGCCGCGCCGAGTGCGGGATCGGTGCGGGCTGGAACGAGCCGGAGTACCGCGCCTTCGGCTACGACTTCCCGGGCGTCGGCACGCGCGAGGATCAGCTCGAGGAATACGCCGCGGTGCTGCGCCTCATGTTCGACCAGCCGGTCGCGGACTTCGAGGGAGCGCATTACGCGCTGCGCGACGCCGTGAACAATCCACGACCGCGGCGCGGACGACTTCCGCTGTGGATCGGCGGTGCGGGCGAGAAGCGGACGCTCCGAACGGCGGCCCGCTACGCCGACGGATGGAACGCGCCGTACCTGGACCCTACCGAGTGGCGACGGAAGAACGAGGTGCTCGATCGGTGGTGCGACAGCGTCGGTCGCGACGGTACGCAGATCGCACGGACGATCAACGTCGGGTTCTACATGGGCGCCGACGCGGCCGGCGTGGCCGCTGCGCAGGAGCGTTATCGGAGCGAATGGGCCGCCGACACTCGTGGCTTCACCGGCTTCCTCCTCGGCACGCCGGCGCGCGCGGCCGATACCGCGAATGCCTATCGCGAGGCGGGAGTGGAGCGGCTGAACATCGCGGTGCGCGGCGGTCCGTACGACTGGGACGCGCTTTCCGCCTTCGCCGAGGAGGTGATCCCCGCCCTGCGATGACGCTCGAGATCATCCGCCTTGACGGTCCGACCTACGACGCCGCGATACCGGACCTTGCCGTGATCCTTGCGGATGCGGTCGCGAGCGGCGCGTCGGTCGGATTCGTCGAGCCGTTCACACCCGACGACGCCGCGGCGTGGTGGCAGAGCATCGAGCGCGACGTCGTCCGCGGACTGATCCTGGTCATCGCGGCACGCATCGACCGACGCGTCGTCGGCACGGCACAGCTGCGGCTCGCGCCATGGCCGAATGGACAGCACCGGGCCGAGGTCGCCAAGGTGCTCGTGCATCGCTCCGCGCGCCGGCAGGGCGTGGCGACCGCGCTCATGCGCGAGATCGAGCGGCTGGCGCTCGCCGAAGGACGCACGCTCCTGGTGCTCGACACGATCGCCGGCAGCGACGCCGAGCGGCTCTACACACAGCTCGGCTGGACGCGCGTCGGCGAGATACCCGCGTACGCTGGCATGCCGGACGGCGAGCTGCGCCCCACCGTCATCTTCTACCGGGCGCTCGCCACGTAAGGCGGTCGTGATGGATGCTGGTCCCGCGCTCCGCATCGAGCCGGTCGGCGTCGCCGAGCGCGAAGGTGATGGCTGGCGTACGACGTGGCGCCTCTCGAACCTCGCGCAGACACCCGTCCACATCCGCGGCGCGACGGCGCCGCACTCGCAGTTCCGCGGACAGGCGGCGCTCGCGCTCGACGTGCCCGCGGATGGCAGCGCTACGTTCTCGCTCAGCGTGGCCGTCGACGGCGTCACCGGCAGCGAGATCGAGAACGCGTTCCTGATCGTCCTGGCCGACATCGGCGACTCCCCGTGGCGCGTGCTCGCGCGCCTGCGCGTGAGTCTTGAGGACCGCGGTCGGCCGAGCCCCCGCGTCGAGACGATCACCGTGCAGCGCGTCGGCTTCTCGGGCGAGCTTTAGAGTTCGCGCGATGTCGATGACCCAGAAGGACCGCTACGTGATGCAGCGGATGAAGGGCTGACGCGGCAACTGAAGCCTCGGCTTCGAGGAGACCACGGGTATGGTCTCGAACGTGTTGGGAATGGACCAGAAGGACCTCGTGAAGCTGGTCAAGTCCTTCAAAACGAAGTACGCCGGGGACGCCGAGTGGGACGAGATCCGCGCCGGCTTTCCGAAGTCCTGGCCGATCTGACGTGACGCGCATCAAGCCGGCGAAGGCACAGCTGCTGAAGTACGCGCTCGCCAAGCCCGAGGCGACGCTGCACCACCCATGGGGCGAGAACGTGGCGAAGGTGCGTGGCAAGGTCTTCGTCTTCTTCGGCATGGCCGAGCCGGCGAAGGACGCGCCGTATGCCGACTACGTGATGGGCGTGAAGCTCACGAACGCGCTGCTGTTCGCGAAGAGCCAGCCGTACGTCGAGGCGATGGGCTATGGCCTCGGCAAGTCAGGCTGGGTGTCGGTGAAGATGCCCGAGGGCGCCGCACCGCTGGCGATGTTCAAGGAGTGGATCGACGAGAGCTATGAGACCGTCGCGCCGAAGCCGAAGGCCCTGCGGTCGCGCCGCGTCAGTCCTTCGGCAGCCGGACCTCGGGGTGGCGCAGCGCGAGCGGCGCCTTCCCGGACCAGTACACGTCGCGCTGCCCGGTCATCGCCTGGACGTGGCCGTCCCACTCGAAGTTGAAGGCCTCGCAGCCCAGCCGCACCGCGCGGCGCACTTTCTCCTGCGTGACCTCGTCGCGTGCGAGCTTGTGGATCATCGCGATCTGGCGATCGCCGTGACCGGTGTCCTGCTCCGCATGCAGCTCGTACGTGGCCGCCGCGCGCTTGCTGAATCCGTAGTGACCGACGAGCTCCTTGTACACGCGCGCGGCCGCGCCGTCGGGTCCGCCGTGCATCGCCTCGACGTACGCGAGCAGCGCGACGCCCTCGAGCGCGCTGCGGTTCTGGCAGCCTGACCGGATCATCTCGATCGCGGCGAGCGTGCCCGGAGCCGGATCGGCACGGTCGGCCTGCTCTCGCGTGATCCCGGCCTCGTCGAGGAACTGCAGCATGATGTCGACGTGCGTCTTCTCGCCCCCGAGCTCCTCCATGAAATTCTCCATCACCACGTCCATGAGGTCGTAGTTCCGCTCGCTCGCGACGTTGGTGACGATGTAGCCGAAGAAGATCGGGTTGGTGCGGACGCGCAGGTAGTGCTGGATCTCGCCGAGGATGATCTGCTCGCGCGTCCAGCGGTGCTCGACGATGCCCTTGAACCACGGGTGGTCCGGCATCCATAGTCCGCGCGCGACCTGCCAGAGCTCCTCGACGAACGCGTCAGGCGGAGTGACGGGCACGGGCTAACTGTAGGACGGGTGTACTACCTCGGGCGCTACAGAGCGTCCGGCATCCGACATGCGTTAGCGGTCGCGTGCCTTCAGACCGCACGCTCGCGACCGTGCACTCGGCCTACTACGGGATCACTGGATCGTGGCCGCTCGTCCACATGCGCAGCTTCGAGGCGCTGCTTGGGAAGAAACGTGAGCACTGGCTGGTGCAGACGGTGTCGCTGCTCATGCTCGCGGTGGCCGGGGGACTTGGATCGTCGGCGCCATCGGTGCCGCGGCCGCTGGCCCTGACCGCCGGGCTCGCGGCGGCAGGCATGGGTGCCATCGGCCTGCGCTACGGGAGCACCGGCCGCATCTCCCGCCTCTATGTCGCCGACGCGCTCTTTCAGTCCGCACTGGCTGCCGTGTGGCTCGCGAGAGTGGCTGCCGAGCGCGACTCAGGAGCGCACGACGGCTAGGCCGAATCCGATAAGGGCCGTGATCGCGAGCAGTGCCGCCGGAACGTAAGCGACCGTCGCGATCTGCGCGAAGACGGCGAGTAACACGGCCATGACCACCAGGGACGCCGAGATCCCGAGCGTCGGATTGCGGGTGACCGCACGGACCAACAGGCCCGCGTCTGTCATCACGAGCAAGGCGATCACTATCGGCATCCACGGGGTCAACGTCGGTTTTGAGCCCGGGGGACCGCCTGCTCGGGAGACAACGTACAAATAGGTCGCCGTGAGGGCGAGCACGATCACTGACCCGAAGAGTGTCACGCGCGCACGCGGGTCCCTCGTCGCGAAGATGTTCAGTCCGGCCGACGCTGCGAAGAGGGCTGCGAGCCCGAGCATGAGGTCGTACGCGAACGAGGGCGAAGAGAGTCCCGCGAGGCCCATCACCGCCAAGATCGCCGCCGTCCCGAGCTGTGCGCGCGAAAGGACATCGACGGCGGGCACGTCGTGACGCTACACCCGGTCGGGCGAAGCAGCGGGTCGCGTCGCGAATAGCCCAACAGTGAGCAGCGCCAACAGTGGGAGTCCGATCAGGTAAACCGACCAGACCGGCCCCGCGACCAAAGTCGCCGCGAGGGCGAACGCAGGCCAGGCCAGCATCGCACGGCGCCACGCCCAGCCGCTCGCCGAGCCTCGATTGGATCGCGCGATCAGGCGGGCGCGATCGCACGTGTAAGAGCGGTTGCTCGAAGAAGCATCGGAGGGCCGTGCGGGAATCGGACCCGCGACCCGCAAGTTAGAAGCTTGCTGCTCTATCCACTGAGCTAACGGCCCGCATCAATTATCGCGTGTGCACACGTGGGGTCCGCTACCAATTTCGTCAGCGCGCCGTGTGGATCGGTCTCCCCCGCGCCACGAGCGCGGCCTCGCGGAACGTCTCCGCCAGGGTGGGATGGGCGTGGATCGTCGCGATCACGTCGTCGGTCGTCGCCTCAAGACGCATGGCCAGCGCGGCCTCAGCGATGAGCTCGCTGGCCTGCGGCCCGACGATGTGGACGCCGACGATGCGCTGGTCCTTCCCCGCGGTGACGATCTTCATCACGCCGTCGCTCTCACCGAGCGCGCGCGCACGACCGGAG
>DATEDV010000330.1:0-6744 GCA_035281485.1 Candidatus Limnocylindria bacterium
CCTCGGCCGCTTTGTCGTGCGCGATCTCGGCATCACCCGCGTGGCCATCATCGGTGTCACGAACCCCGCCTCCGCGACGATCGTGAAGGCGACGAGCGTCGCGGGCCTTCAGTTCCTGCCGGCGGCTGAATCGGTGCGCGCGGTGCTGCCCGAGGCGCGGCAGCAGGCCGACATCGTCGTCGTCGCCGCGCATATCGGTACGGCCGAGGCCACCCAGCTCGCACGCGACGTGCCGGGGATCGACGTCATCGTCGCGGGGCACGACCACGTGCCCGTGCAGACCGGGCGGCTCGAGGGACGGACGACCATCGTCGACGCCGGACCGTACACGCAGTTCCTCGGCCGGCTCGAGATCGTGGTGGATCGCGGCACGCGGAAGATGATCGACGCCGTCCGCGGCGGCGCGCTCGTCGCGATCGCGGCGAATCCGAACGTCGCGCCCGACGCGGCGGTCGCCAAGCTCGTCGAGGAGCGGCGCGCCGCCGCCGAGAGATACACGGCACGCGTTGTCGGCCGTACGACCGTGCCGCTGAGCAACGCCCGCGAGGAGACCGGTTTCGGAAATCTCATCACCGATGCGTTCGTCGACTACGGTCGCCAGCAAGGGTGGTCGACGGACGTGGCGTTCTACAACATGGCCGGAGTCCGCGCGTCGTTCCCGGCCGGCGAGCTCACCTTCGGCCAGCTGTACGAGGCGCTGCCGTTCTCCAACACGCTGGTCAGCGTCGATCTCGTGGGATCGGATCTCGCTGCGATCGTCGATCGCGCGTCGTGCGTGAGCGGGCGTCTGCACATGGCGGGCCTCGTCGTGGTCTACCGCTTCGACGCGGGCGCGCCGAGCTGCGTGAAGAGCATCGTGATCGGCGGTGCACCGCTCGTCCCGGCGCGGACCTATCGCGTGGCCACCATCGACTATCTCCTCCTGGGCGGCGACGGTCATAGCGGCTTTGCCAGGGGTACGAACGTCATCTACGGCGATGTGGAGGTCGATGTCGTGGCGGCGTACATCGCCCAGCACTCGCCGGTCAGTCCCAGGGTCGAAGGCCGGCTCGCCCAGCCTTGATGGAGGCCGTCGCGGCGTTCCTCGGGATCGCGGCTCTGGTGATCGTCACGCCCGGTCAGGACACCCTCCTCACGATCCGCAACACGGTCCTCGGCGGGCGGGCCGGCGGGACGATGACCGCCGTCGGCGTCGCGCTCGGTCAGGCGATCTGGACGGTCGCGGCAAGCGCCGGAGTCACCGCGGTGCTCGCCGCGTCGGAGCCGGCCTTCGCCGCGCTGCGTCTGGCGGGTGCGGTGGTGCTGCTGTATCTGGGTGGACAGTCGCTCATCGCCGCCCTGCGCGGCGACGCTACGCGTCATGTCGCGACGGAGCGACGGCGACTGGGCGCGGCGGCCGCACTGCGTCAGGGGCTTGTCAGCAATCTCGGGAATCCGAAGATGGCCGTGTTCTTCACGAGCCTGCTGCCGCAGTTCGTGACCGCGGGACCCGCGGCGTTCGTCATGATGCTCGCGCTCGGCCTCGTGTTCTGCGCGATGACGCTCGCCTGGCTTTCCCTGTACGCGGTCGCCGTCGCGCGCGCGGGCCATGTGCTCGGTCGCCCGCGTATCCGTCGAGCGCTCGACGCCGCGGTCGGCGCGGTCCTCGTCGGCTTCGGCGTCCGGCTCGCGACACAGCAGCGCTGATGCCGGAGCCGATGGCCGTCGCGATCGACGCCGCGCGCGCCGCGGGCCGCCAGCTGCTCGACAGCTTCGAGGGCGTCCCGACCGGTGTGGATGCGAAGTCGAGCCACACCGATCTGGTATCCGACGCCGACCGCGCGTCCGAGACGATCATCGTCTCGGCGCTGCGCTGGGCGTTCCCCGAGGACGCGATCGTTGCCGAGGAGGGGTCGCTCGAACGTGGCGGATCAGGGCGGACGTGGTACATCGACCCGCTCGACGGCACGATCAATTACCTGTACGGGATCCCGCATTGGTCCGTCGTGCTGTGCCTCACGGATGCCGCCGGCGCGCTGGCGGGAGTGGTCTTCGATCCGATCCGCGACGAGCTCTTCGGGGCTGAGCGCGGCAGCGGGGCGTGGGTCACGCGTGCAGGTGGAGCGCAGCGCGCGCTGCGGACGACCAGCGCGAGCGACGTGGCCAGCGCGCTCGTCGCGACCGGCTTCGCGTACGTCGCGCAGGATCGTGAGGAACAGGGCCGCATCCTCGCTCCGGTCCTCGGCGCCGTGCGCGACGTACGTCGCAACGGATCGGCGGCCCTCGATCTCGCCTGGGTGGCCGCGGGGCGCGTGGATGGGTACTTCGAGTCCGTCGACATGCCGTGGGACTGGATGGCGGGGGCGCTCATCGTGCGTGAGGCCGGTGGACGTGTCACCGAGCTGCAACAGGCACGCAGCGGGCACCCGCATATCGTCGCCAGCGCGCCGAACGTGCACGACGCGCTCGTCGCGCTGCTCGAACGGGCCGTGCAGACGCGCTAGAACTCTTTAGACTTGACCTCGATGCCCGTGCAGGAAGAACGTCCCGCCGAGCGGGCGGGAGTACCGATCAACTTCGAAGAGGACGTGATCCAGCGTCGTCCCGTGACGACGCAGGCGGGCCTCGGCGGGGTGGAGCTTCCCGCGCGGGAAGGGGTCCTCGCGGACGAGGACAACATCGTCTTCACCACCGTGAACAACCTCATCAACTGGGCACGTTCCCGCAGTCCCTGGCCGCTGGGCTACGGTCTGGCCTGCTGCGCCATCGAGATGATGGCCACCGCGGCGTCGCATCACGACCTGTCGCGCTTCGGCGCCGAGGTCTTCCGCTCGAGCCCCCGACAGGCGGACGTGATGATCGTCGCGGGCACCGTCACCCACAAGATGGCGCCGCGGCTGCGCCGCCTGTACGAGCAGATGCCGGAGCCGAAGTGGGTGATCGCGATGGGCAACTGCGCCTCGTCCGGCGGCGAGTTCTGGGACAGCTATGCGACGCTCCAGGGCGTCGACACCGTCGTCCCCGTCGACGTGTACGTGCCGGGCTGCCCGCCGCGGCCTGAAGCGCTCACCGAGGGCGTGCTCCGGCTCCGCGAGAAGATCGCCAAAGGCGGTTAGGAACTGACGACCACCGACACCGAGCTTCGCCAGATCCGCGAAGGCGCCGGCGTCGAGCTTCCGGTCATCGAGGACGAAGGACTCGAGACCGAGGAGCTGATCCTGAATTTGGGACCACAGCATCCCTCGACGCACGGCGTCCTCCGCCTGGTGCTGCGCCTGTCGGGCGAGAAGGTCGTCGAGTGCATCCCGGTCATGGGATACCTTCACCGCGGCCTCGAGAAGATCTACGAGTGGCGCACCTTCCATCAGGGGCCGCGCTACGCGGACCAGTCGGACTACGTCGCGGCGATGCTGAACGAGCACGCGTACTGCGGCGCAGCCGAAGCGATCGCCGGCATCGAGGTCCCGCGCCGGGCCGAGTTCATCCGCGTCATCGTCGACGAGCTCTCGCGCAGCGCCGGTCATCTGGTGTGGCTGGGAACGTATGGGCTCGACGTCGGCGCGACCACGCCCATGCTGTGGTGCTTCCGCGATCGCGAGGAGATCCTCGACCTCATCGAGGAGCTCTGCGGCTCGCGCATGAACCACAACTTCTTCCGGCCGGGCGGCGTCGTCTACGACCTCCCGCCGGGGTGGCTCGCAAAGCTGACGCGGTTCCTCGACCGCTGGGAGAAGCACATCGAGGACGACTACGTGCGGATCCTCGAGGGCAACGAGATCTTCCTCGAGCGGACCGTCGGCGTGGGGCGGATCCCGGCCGACGTCGCGAAGCAGTTCGGTGTGACCGGTCCGATGCTGCGCGGCTCCGGCGTGCGCTGGGACCTCCGAGTCGACCGGCCGTACTCGATCTACCCCGAGCTGAAGTCGATGGTGCCCGTCGTGCATCCCGACGGGGACGCCTTCGCACGCTACAAGGTGCGCCTAGGGGAGATGCGCCTCGCGATTGCGCTCATTCGCGAGTGCATCGACAAGCTGCCGGGTGGCGCGGTGCGTGCGCGGCTCGGACACGTGTGGAAGTGTCCGAAGGGCGAGGCCTACTACACGGTCGAGGGAGCGAAGGGCGAGGTCGGGTTCTACATGATCAGCGACGGCCGGAGCCCGAACCCCTTCCGCGCGAAGATGCGCGGCGCTTCGTTCGTGAACCTCCAGATCCTGCCGTGGCTGCTCAAGGGACGACTCATGGCGGACATGGTGGCGATCCTCGGCTCGATCGACATCGTGCTGGGCGAGGTCGATCGATGACCGCACGTGCGGGCCGGTCGACCGAAACCCTCTCAACGCGCGGGACCCCATCCCTTCGGGATGGAGACCCCCCGCGCGCGGGGGCCCTCGGTCGACCGGCCAGCTTGCGCGTCATCCTCCATCCGCCCGCGATGTCGATCGCCTCGGTGGTGGATTAGATGTTCGGGATCATCACGGGGATGCTCAGGACACTCGAGCACTTTGTTCGACCGCGCCCGGTGACGCGGAAATATCCGTACGAAAAGCGAGTCCTCCCCGAGCGCAGCCGCGGTCTCATCGCGCTGCTTCTCGAACCCGAGACGAGCATCTTCAAATGCGAGAGCTGTCTGATGTGCGAGAAGGCGTGCCCGCCGCGCGCGATCTCCATCTCGTACTCGTTCCGCAACGGGTTCCGGCGACGTCCGCTGCTCGCGCCGCGCGCGAACTACTACCGCATCCGCATGGTCGCGGCGGCGCCGTACGGCGATCGCCGGCCGCTCTCCACCGCGGTCACGACGATCCCGGCCGAGGAGGAAACGAAGCTCGACTTGAGCAAGGTCAGGAGCATCCTCGAGAGCGAGCCGAGCGGTGCCGACAGCCTCACGCGCGTGCTCTATCGGACGCAGGCCGCGTACGGATACCTGCCGTGGAGCGCGGCCGAGATCATCGCGATCGAGTACGGCAAGACGATGACCGATCTGTACACGGCGGCTTCGCTCCTATCGAACTTCCGCGGCGCGCCGGAGGGCGAGGGGACCGCCGTGCCGCGCGGCGGCCGGAAGTTCACGGGCAACGTCGCGATCGCCGGCGCGTGGCCGCCCGTTTCGCCGCCGCCCGCGCATGACGAGCTGCACGAGGACAAGGTGCAGCACGTCGCCGAGCCGGCGTATGCCCGCTAGCACGGCGGCGCGCCTGCTGGACGGCGAGCGCGTTCCGGCGCTCGACCCTGGGCTCGATGTCGCAGCGAGTCTCGAGCGTATCGCCGGTTCCGGCCTGCGCGGGCGGGGCGGCGCAGGCTTCCCGATCGCGGAGAAGCTGCGCGCGGTCCGAGAGAACGGCGCGGGCCGCGAGGCCTACGTGGTCGCGAACGCGTACGACGCCGATCCGGGCAGTCCGCTGGCGCGCACGCTGCTCGAGCGCAGGAGCGATCTGGTGGTGCGCGGGATCGAGGTCGCGATGCTTCTCGCGGGAGCCGCGCGCGCATTCCTCTATCTCCATCCGGAGGCCGCGGAGGCACGAGGCGCCGCGGAAGGAGCGCTCGCGGGACGATCGGATATCCAGATCGCGATCGGACCGGGCGGCTTCATGGGTGGCGAGGAGAGCGCGCTCCTCAACGTGCTCGAGTCCAAGCGCGCGATGGCCCGCCAGCGGCCGCCGTTTCCCGCGGCGCAGGGCTACCTGATGCGCCCGACGCTCGTATCGAGCGTGGAGACGCTGGCGTGGCTGCCGCTCGTCCTCGACGGCGCCGGCGCCGACACCAAGCTCGTCTCGGTGACCGGCATCGTTGCCTCGCCGGGTGTCTATGAGGTGCCGCTGGGAACGAGTCTGGGGGACGTGCTGGAGCGTGCCGGCGGCGTGAGAGGCCAGCTGAAGGCCATCCATGTCGGCGGCCCCACGGGCGGGATCCTTTCGGCGCAGCGCCGCGGGACTGCCCTCGACTACGACGATCTGAAGGAAGCCGGTACGCATCTCGGCTCGGGCCAGGTGCGCGCCCTCGGGTCGGACGTGTGCATCGTGCGCGAGGCCGGACGGCTCTTCGCGTACCTCTCCAAGGAGAGCTGCGCCATCTGCGTACCGTGTCGCGTCGGCACGCGCCGTGTGCAGGGCATCCTCGACGGTGTCGCGTCGTCGCTCGGCCGCGACTCCGACCTCCCGTGGCTCACCGAGCTCGGTGACCACATGGAGCTCTTCTCGCTGTGCGGCTTCGGGATCACGGCGCCGTCCATCCTCCGCACGACGATGCGCGAGTTCCCGGACGACTACCGCATGCACATCACCGAGCGCAGATGCCCTACCGGGACGTGCACGACGCTGCGCGCACGCCGCTACGAGACGATGGTGCAGCCGTGACCGAGCCCTGTCCGGCGTGCGGCGGCTTCATTGAAAAAGGGAAGGACGGCGTGTGGCGCCATCTCGCGCGCTGGGAGCCGTGCATCAACGCTCGCCCGCGCACGCAGGTGGCCACGCTGTTGAGCGCGGACCAGCGGCGCGCGCTCGCCGATTA
The DNA here is from genome assembly GCA_035281485.1 of Candidatus Limnocylindria bacterium. Classification (GTDB taxonomy): domain Bacteria; phylum Chloroflexota; class Limnocylindria; order P2-11E; family P2-11E; genus CF-39. The sequence goes on from DATEDV010000330.1 coordinate 6,484, forward strand.
CCTCACGATCAAGATCGAGCGCAACGAGTGGAAATACTGGGTCGCGGGCGGGATCGTCGCCTTCTACCTCGCGCTGCTGTCGCGCGGCGACTGGCGGATATTCGGCGCCGGGCTCATCGTCGGGATGGCGATCACCTTCACGCTCATCGCCATCGCGGAGCGAGCCAACGCTCGGCTCCGCCGTGAGACGACCCTCGTGCGCGTGACCGGCTCCTTCAGCGTCGACACGCGCAAGGACGCCGAGCGAGAGCAGCGATTCGT
>DATEDV010000331.1:0-15377 GCA_035281485.1 Candidatus Limnocylindria bacterium
ACGGCCCGCCAGCCAGCCGCGGCGCGGACGCGTCTGATCGGCGATGACGGTCCGCGCGGCCTCGATGAGCTGGCCGTACGGCACGCCCGACGGGCAGACGACCTCGCAGGCGCGGCACGCAAGGCAGCGGTCGAGGTGCAGCTTCGTACCGCTCGTGGCCGGACCGCCCTCGAGCATGTTGATCATCAGGTGGATGCGGCCGCGTGGCGACTCCGTCTCGAGCCGCGTGATCTGGTAGGTCGGGCACGCCTCCAGGCACATGCCGCAGTGGATGCACTGGCGGAGCCCGGGCTCGACCTCGCGCAGTGGAGCGATGGTCACGTCTTCGAGGCTAGCGGGATGCGGCCGGGCGCGAGCACGCCGCGCGGATCGAAACGGTCCTTGAGGCCGCGCGCGATCGCGAGCGGGACGCGCGGCCTTCCCCACGCGCCACCGACGGCGCGCTTGAACGCCGGATCGCCGCGCTCCACGACGAGCGCGCCTTCCGCGCGCTCGATCGCCTCACGCGCGGCGCTGAACGGCTCCACCGCCATGGCCCCCAGGAGGAACGCGATGCCGCTTCCGGGATAGAGCAGCGCGTTCGACAGATCGAGGCCGACGGGCAGATCGTGGCCCGCGGGCCACGACGCACGGGCCACGGTGTCGAAGGTCGCCGGCAGGGACGTGAGTCGATCCCAGACGGGGGCGTCGAATGGCACCGCACCGGTCCGCTCGCGCACGGTCTGCGCGACGCGCTCGACCGCGGCGTGCTGTCCGGCGACGCGCACGAATACGCACGCGCGTGACTCGCCCAGCCGAATGGCGGCATCGCCGTTCACAACGGCGAGCGCGTCCAGTGGCAGATGCGTCGCGCGGAGATCGGCGCACGTGCGCATCGCCGTGCGGATGTCCGCGCTCGGTACGCGCAGCGTCACGCTGCGTTCCGGCAGCACGGCGAGCTTCAGAGTGAGCTCGGCGATCGCCACGAGCGTTCCGTAGCTGCCGCTGTACAGCCGTGTCAGGTCGTAGCCGGTGACGTTCTTCACGACTCGCCCGCCGGCGCGCGTGATCGTGCCGTCGCCGAGGACGGCGACGCAGCCGATGATCCAATCGCGCGGGTGCTGGTACCGCAGGCGCGAGGGGCCGACCGCCGCGCTCGCGATCGTGCCGCCCACGGTCGCGCGCTCGGGGGCCGGCGCCTCGACCGGCCAACGCTGGCCGCTGGCCCGCAGCGCCTCCGCGAGCGTTGCGAGCGACGTGCCGGCCCGCACGGTACATACGAGGTCCGCGGGCGAGTGCTCGACGACACCCGCCAGGCCGGTCAGGTCGACCGCGATGTCGTAGCGATCCGGCGGATCGCCGACGCCGATGCGCGTGCCGCCGCCCCACAGGACGACGGCCCGCCGCGCGCGGTCCGCGTCGCCGATGACCTGAGCGAGCTCGTCCGTCGACGCCGGCCGGACCGTGCGCGACGGCGACAGGCCGTCGAGGACGCGGCCGGTCAGGCCTTCGACGTGCGTCGCTACACCCACATGCCCTCCGCGAGCCCGCGTTTGATGCGCTCGGTCGGAATGTCGGCGCAGGTCGAGCCGCCGGGGAAGACCTTTCCCGGATTCATCACACCGCTCGGATCGAAAGCGCTCCGCGCGCGCTGCATGGCCTCGAGATCTTCGGGCCCGAATACCCAGAACATGAAGTGATTCTTCTCGAGGCCGATGCCGTGCTCGCCCGACAACGTCCCGCCGGCGTCGATCGCGATCTTCAGGATCTCCGCGCTCGCCTCCATGACGCGGTCGATGGGCTCGACCGTCCCGTCGAAGAGCAGCACCGGATGGAGGTTGCCGTCGCCGATGTGGAACATGTTCGCGATCACGTATCCGTAGCGGTCCGCGATCGCGTTCACCTTACGAAGCACCTCCGGGAGCTTCGAGCGAGGCACGACGGCGTCGTGCAGGTAGTTGTTCGGCCGGATGCGCGCCAGCGCCGGATAGCCGAGCTTGCGAGCTTTCCACAGCAGCTCGCGCTCCGCCGGTGTGGCCGCCGTCCGCACGCCGAACGCCCCGTTCTCTTCGCAGACCGCGGCGATCGCCGCGGCCGCGGACTCGGTCTCCTCACGCAGCCCCTCGACCTCGACGAGCAGGAGCGAGCCGGCCTCCTCGGGCAGGTGCGCATCGAACGCGGCGTTGACCGCCCCGATCGTCGTGCGGTCGAGCATCTCCATCGCCGCAGGGACGATGCCGCCGGCGATGATCGCGCTCGCGGCGCGCGCGCCCGACTCGACGTCGCGGAAGAGCGCCAGGAAGGTGCGCGTGTCTTCGGGAAGAGGGAGGAGGCGCACGTGCGCCTTCGTCACGATGCCGAGGGTGCCCTCGCTGCCCACGATGAAGGGCACGCAGTCGTAGCCGGGGAGATCCGCGGCGCGTCCGCCGAAGACCGCGATCTCGCCGTTGGGCAGCACCATCTCCACGCCGAGGACGTGATTGACGATCGAGCCATAGCGCAGCGCGTGCGGCCCGCCGGCGTTCGTCCCGATGTTCCCGCCGATCGTCGACACCCGTTGACTTGCGGGATCCGGCGCGAAAAATAACCCGGCCTCACGCGCCGCGACGCTGATCTGGAGGTTCGGGACACCGGGCTCGACCAGCGCGGTCTGGCCGACCGCATCGATGGCGAGCACCCGGCGCAGTCGCGCCGTCGCGATGACGACGGCATCGCCGCAGGCGATCGTGCCGCCGGAGAGGCCGGTCGCCGCGCCGCGCGGCACCACGGCGACACCAGCGCGCACCGCGGCCTTCACGCACGCCGCGATCTCGCCCGCCGATCCCGGCACGACGACGGCGACCGGTGGCCGCCGATCGAATCCGGCGTCGTACTCGAAGACGCGGACGTCGTCGGGTCGCCAGAAGACGTGCTCGGTCCCGCAGATCGCGACGAGCTCGGCGATGAGATCGCCGGGCGCGGTCAGGCGGCGCTCCGACGCGACTCCACCGCGGCGATGGCCGCCTCGATGACGCCGAAGTCCTTGGCGTCGAGCTCGTGCACGTTCCCCTGGAACGCGAGCCGCCAGTGCTCCTTCGGCCAGCGCTTCACGTGCTCGAGCTTCTCGAGCAGCGAGACCGCCGGCACGGCGCGATCCGGATCGACGGAATGGTCCTTCTTGATCTTGAAGCGCCACGGGTACGTGTCACCGGTCTTCTCGCTGACCCAGATCGGCTCGCTGCCCTCGAAGTACGGCGACGTGATCGTCGCCGTCGCCGCGAACGCCTGCATGCCGGTGAGGTACCAGCACACGCGGTCGCCGGGCGACATGCGCTCGGCTTTGCGGCGATGGCGGCTCTTCACGCCCTGCTGTGTGAAGCGGAGCTTGCGGGTCTTCTCGTAGTTCTCGGCGCTCGTGACGATCATCCAGTACGTCATCCGTGATCCTCCCCGCCGCGGTCGTTCAGGCATGGTCTTCCACCCAGACCGCGCCGTCGTCGGAATACTCCTTCTTCCAGATCGGCACGATCGTCTTGAGCTCGTCGATCGCCGCGCGTGCGGCCGCGAACGCGGCATCGCGGTGCGGCGCGCCCGCCGCCACGATGACGGCGATCTCGCCGATGGCGAGGTCGCCCACGCGGTGATGCATCACGAGGCGCAGCGGAGCGTGCTTGGCCTCGAGGCGACGCGCGATCTCGCTCATCTTCGCCTCCGCCATCTCGGCGTAGGCCTCGTACTCCAGGTGTGTGACGCCCTTCCCGCGGCTGCGGTCGCGGACCGTACCCAGGAACACGACGATGCCGCCGAACGCGGAGTCGCGGACTGCGGCGAGCGCGTCGTCGACCGACAGACGAGTCGCGAGGACGGCGATCGGCGCGACGGTCATCGCGCCCCCTGACACCGGCGGGATGAGCGCGACCTCGTCGCCGTCGGCGAGCGGTTCCTCGGACGTGACGTATTCGCGGTTGCGGGCGATCACGACGTGGCGCCCTTCCGCCACCAGTGGATGGTCCTTGAGGATCCTCGCGATCGCGTCCTTCACGGTCGCCCCCGGCGGCAGCTCGAGCTCCATCCGGCCCACGCCCGCGGCCTCGCGATAGGACGCGAAAAGCCGCACGAGCACCCGCATTCCGTCGAGTCTAGGTGTGAGCCGCGCGCGCCGAGTCACGCAGACCATTCGGTGCGAGAATGGACCGGGCATGGACCTGACGGGCGCGCTGCCCGCCCTCATCGCCACCGTGATCCTGCTCATTCTCAACGGCTTCTTTGTGGCAGCCGAGTTCGCGATCGTGCGCGTACGCGGTACGCAGCTCGAGGGACTCGCCGCCCACAGCCGTCGTGGACGGCTCGCCGCTCACATCATCGATCACATCGACTCATACCTGTCCGCGTGCCAGGTCGGGATCACCGCGGCATCGCTGGGACTCGGATGGGTCGGGGAGCCGGGGGTCGCCGCGCTGATCGCGCCACTCTTCGGCTGGCTTCGCGAGATGAGCGACGCCCTGTTCCACATCCTCAGCTTCGGTATCGCGTTCGGGCTCATCACGTATCTGCATATCGTCGTGGCGGAGCAGGCGCCGAAGTACTTCGCGATCCAGAAGGCGCTCACGACGGCGCTCTGGCTCGCTTACCCGCTCCACCTGTTCTACCGCGTCGCCTATCCCTTCATCTGGTTCGTCAACGCGAGCGCGAACGGCATCCTGCGGCGGATCGGCATCCCCGTCGGTCCCGGCGAGGTGGCAGACGCGTTCAGCGACGAAGAGCTGCGGATGCTCGTCGCCGCGAGCGCCAAGCAGGGGAAGCTCGACGAGAGCGAGCGCGTCATCGTCGGCAACGCGCTGAACTTCGCCGACACGCTCGTGCGTCAGGTCATGGTCCCTCGGACGGAGATCGTCGCCGTGCCGGAGGAGCTCGACCTGGCCGGTCTCGTCGCGATGGCGCGGCAGCACCGCCTCTCACGCTTCCCGGTCTATCGCGAGGACCTCGATCACATCGTCGGCGTCGTCCATGTGAAAGATCTGGTCGGCGTCGACCGCACCTCACGCGCGAAGGCGCATGACATCATGCGGCGCGTCCCCGCGATCCCGGAGACGCTGCGCCTCGACCAGGCCCTCGCCGAGTTCCGGCGCCAGCACGCGCAGCTGGCCATCGTCATCGACGAGTACGGCGGGACGGCCGGCCTCGTGACCCTGGAGGACGTGCTCGAGGAGCTCGTCGGCGAGGTGTCCGACGAGTTCGAGAAGGACACCGCGCCGCCGATCCGCGAGGAGGCGCCGGGTACTTACGTGGTCGACGGTCTGGTCGGCCTTGGGGAGCTGCGCGAGCGCCTGCACCTCGAGCTCCCTGACGAGCCCTACGACACCGTGGGTGGCATGGTGTTCGGCCGGCTGGGCCGGCTCGCCCAGGTCGGGGACGCGATCGAGCTGGACGGCCACCGCTTCCAGGTCACGGCCGTCGATGGCCGACGGGTCGCGCAGGTCCGCGTGCAACGCGCGAAGGCGGCGCGGAAGGCCTGACGCTCGTCGTTCAGGAAACCGTTACCACACCGTAACGAGCGGGGCGCCGCTTGTCCGCTGGCACGTGCGTTGCTTAGAGGTAGCACGTGCTTGAACTACTGACGAACGACAGCGTGATCTTCTTCCTCGGAGCGGTCGGTCTCGCGACGACCGCCGTTTCGATCCTGCGCGACGCCCGCAGCCAGCGCGAGCGCGTCGCCCAGACCCGCGTCCGCGTCGAGCCCTAGCCCCCGAACAGCGACCGGACGAAGCCGACCAGCGCCTCCCACCGCTGTGCCCAGAACTGCTGCGCGCGGCTGTCCATGAGCACGAACAAGCCGGTCGCCGCCGCCGTCACCAGGCCGGTCATCAGCACGAAATACGCGACGCTCGCCCGGCCGGACAGCTTCTGCTCGGTCACGCCCGCCCGCTCCGGAGGCGAGCCACGAGGTTGTCCAGCCGCGCGCGGGAGATCGTGAGGAACTTCGCCAGGTTCTGACGGTCGCCGTCCGGGATCGTGAGCTTCCCGTCGTCCCCGATCGCGCGGGAGAGCTGGCTGAGTGCCTCGTTGAGCTCGCGCGTCGCGGTGATGAGCGTGTCGTCGCGCAGGGCCGGTATGGCCGGCTCGGCTTTGGCGCTCCTCGCCTGCGGATTGAGGATCCGCTCGACGCGGTCGTGCAGCCGGATGAGCGTGAGCTGCCCCGCGAGGATCTGCTTGGCGAGGGAACGCCGTCGCCGCTTGTCGTCCAGCTTCATGAGCTCGTACGCGGCCGACAGCGTGTCGTACCGCTTTGACACCATGTCCCGCACGTCGTCCGGCGCCGACGCCAGGCGCAGACGGTTCTCGACGTAGCCCTTGTCCTTGCCGAGCTTTCCGGCGAGCTGCCGGATCGAGTACCCGAGCTCGTCGGTCATCTTCTTGTAGATGACCGCCTCGTCGAGAGGAGACAGGTCCTCGCGCTGCAGGTTCTCGATGAGCGCGATCTCGAGAGCCGTCGCGTCGTCGAACCGCTCGACGATCGCCGGGATCGTCTCCTTGCCGGCGATCTTCGACGATCGCCAGCGACGCTCGCCGGCGATGATCTCGTAGTTGTCGCCGGACGGCCGGACGAGGATCGGCTGCAGAACGCCGTGCTCCTTGATCGACGCGGCGAGCTCCTGAAGTGTCTCCTCGTGCCAGGTCATGCGTGGCTGCGACGGGTTGGGGATGACCTTCTCGAGCGGCAGCTCCCGCACCGCGGTCGGCGTGCGTGCCGCGAGCAGGCTGATGATGCCGGGCTGGGCCTCCGTCTCCTGCTGGAAGATCCTGTTGCCGGCGTCGCGGAACGACTTCTTGCTGTGTGAGGCCGGACTACTTGTGAGCACCCATCACCTCCCTGGCGAGTTCGACGAAGCTCTTCGCCGCGTCGGAGCGCGGCTCGTAGACGTTGATCGGGACACCGGCGGTCGGCGCTTCGCCGATCTTCACCGACTGCCGGATGACCGTGTCGAAGACCTGGTGATCGCCAAGCTCGCGCAGCGAGTCGAGCATGTCGCGACCGAGGATCGTCCGCGAGTCGTAGAACGTCGGCAGCAGACCGAGCACGCGAAGCCTCGGGTTCAGTCGCCCCTGTACGGTCTTGATGATCTTCAGCAGCGCGGCGACGCCCTTGAGCGCGTAGTACTGCGTTTGCACCGGGATGATGACGCCGGTGGAGGCGACGAGCGCGTTGAGCGTGAGCAGGCCCAGCGTCGGCGGACAGTCGATGAGGATGTACGAGTAACGCTGCACGATGTCCTGGCTGAGCTTGTCGCGCAGCGCCATCTCCCGGCCGATCGCGTTGAAGAGCTCGACCTCGGCCGACGAGAGCTCGAGCGTCGCCGGCGCGACGTCGAGGTTCTTCGTCTTGGTCGGCCGGATGATCGAAGTGAGCTTGACGTCGGGGTCGATCAGGACGTGCGCGATGTTCTTCTCGACCGTGTTCAGGTCGATCCCGAGGCCGACCGTCAGGTTCGCCTGCGGATCGAGGTCGAGGCAGAGAACGCGGTGCCCGAGCGACGCGAGCGCGCCGCCCAGATTGATCGTGCACGTCGTTTTACCGACGCCACCCTTTTGGTTAGCGACCGCGATGACCGTTCCCACGCGCTTCCTCCCGTCGTTTCCGTCCCCGGAACGACGCGCACGTGCGGAAGCGGTGCACGTGACTCCCCTCGCGGCGCCCGCATCAGCATAGCCCGGACTTCTGCAAAGACAACGTACGGACAGCGAGAAGTGGTTCGGCGAGCGGGCTCGAGCCCGCTGCGTCATGGGCCGTGCGCTTCGCGCGCGCTCTCTAAAATCCTCCTAGGGGCCCGTATCGCTTCGCTCACGGGCCCTTCCTCGCCCCGCTTGCGCGCGCAAGCGCGCGCCGCCGGGGCTCGTCGGGCCCGTAGCTCAGGGGTAGAGCGGCGGACTCATAATCTGCTGGTCCTTGGTTCGAATCCAAGCGGGCCCACGGACACCGGCGACGGCCCATCGCCCAGGAGGCTGCGCTGACCGTCTCCCTCGCGGACGTCGAGCGCGCCCGCACCGTCGTCGCCGACCACATCGCGAGAACGCCGCTGCTGACGAGTCGCTCGCTCGGGGAGCGCATTGGCGCACGAGCTTTCCTGAAGCCCGAGAACCTTCAGCGCACCGGGTCCTTCAAACCTCGCGGCGCCGTCCACGCGATCCTCGGGCTGACGGCCGAGCAGCGGGCGAACGGCATCGTCACCATGAGCGCCGGGAACGCCGCTCAGGCGATCGCGTACGCCGGCAGATCGGTCGGCGCGAAGGTCACCGTCGCCATGCCGCGGTCAGCGCCGCAGACGAAGGTCGACGCCACCCGTTCGTACGGCGCTGAGATCGTCTTCGCCGCCGACATGCTCGGCCTGCGGGCCGCGGTGAAGGAGATCCAGGACGCCCGGGGCTCGTACTTCCTGCACCCGTACGACGACGACGGGATGATCGCCGGGCACGGCACCTGCGCGCTCGAGATCCTCGAGGACCTCCCCGACGCCGACCTCTTCGTCGTCGGCGTGGGTGGCGGCGGTCTCATCTCCGGCATCGCGGTCGCCGTCGCGGCAAAACGTCCCGGCGCACGTGTCGTCGGCGTGGAGCCGGAGGGCGCCGCCGCGATGCGGCGCGCGCTCGACGCGGGCGCTCCGGTGCAGATGGAGCGCCTTCAGACGGTCGCGGACGGTCTCGCCGCGCCCATCGCCGGCACGCGGAACCTCGAGATCATCAAGCGGCACGTCGCGGACGTCGTGGTCGTATCCGACGACGTGATCCTCGAGGGCGTCCGGTTCCTCGCGGCTCGCGCCCGGCTGGTCGCGGAGCCGGCCGGCGGCTCCGCGGTGGGCGCGCTCCTGTCCGGCGCCGTGAGGCCCCGCCCCGGCGAGAACGTGGTCGCCATCGTCTCCGGCGGCAATGTCGATCTATCGCGCTTCGCGGAGTTCCTCCGAGCGTGAGCCGCGCGATCCTCTACGCGGACGGCGCGGCGCGCGGCAATCCCGGGCCCGCCGGCGCCGGCGCCGTCCTCCTGGGTGAACGAGGCGAGGTCATCGCCGAGCTCACGAAGTACCTCGGGACGGCGACGAACAACATCGCCGAGTACGCGGCGCTCATTCTCGGTCTGGAGGAGGCCAAGCGGCGCGGCTTCGACGAGATCGATATCCGCATGGACTCACAGCTCGTCGTACGTCAGATGTCCGGGATCTACCGCGTCCGGCACCCGAACATGGTCCCGCTCGCGAAGCGCGCGCGCGAGCTGTACGAGTCGTTCCCGCGCCGGTCGATCGCCCACGTTCGGCGCGAGCAGAACGCCGTCGCCGATCTCCTCTCCAACCGCGCGATCGACGAAGGCCGATGAGCGTGGGCGAGGACCCGCTGGGGGCGCTGGTCGCGCGGAGCGTCGGTGGCGACGTGACCGACGTCCGCGCGGAGGAGCTGCCGCCCGATGACGGCATCGAGCGACGGCGCGTTCATTACGTGCGCGAGGGGCGCGCAGAGAGCGCGCTGTTCGAACGGAGCGCGCGCGGTGTACTTGTCGAGGCCCAGCTGTTGCCGTTCCTGCAGCGCAAGACGCCGCATGTGCCGCGTGTGCACTCACGCGGGATCCCACCGGCGCACGTCACGCTCGGCGCATGGCTTCTGCTCGAGGACCTCAGCGACGCCGAGGATGCCTGCTCAGAGGCGATCGACATCGTGGCGGCAAAGATCGCGATCGAACGCGCCGTCGCCGCCGACGGTCCGGCGCTGCGCGCGCTTCGGATCCCGACGCGCACGCCCCTCGATGTGGTGCGTGCCCGTGGCGGCGACGCCAGCGCCGAAGAAGCCGCCCGCGAGCTCGCGTCATGGCCGGTCGCTCTGGTGCACGGCGCGCTCACGTGTGACCGCGCGCGCCGTTCCGAACGTGGCGTGGTCATCGTCCGCTGGGCAGCGGCGCATCTGGGCTGCGGCCTGCTCGACGTCGTGCAGCTGGCGTCCGATCTGCGACGTCGCGCGCGCTCGAGCGAGGCCGACGCGGTCATCGAACGTTACGTCGCGGAGAGCGGCGGCCCGACCGATGACGCGCTGGTCCGCGCCGCCAAGCGGATCGACACCCTTCTCGGCGGTGCTCCCGGCGGGTAAAATGGTGCTCCGAGCAGGCCAGACGGTCGCGGCGGCGAAAGCCGTCGAGGAAAGTCCGGACTCCACAGGGCAGGGAAGCGGGTAACACCCGTCCGCCGCGAGGCGAGGACCAGCGCCACAGTGACGATCCGCTTCGGCGGGTGAAACGAGGCAAGCTCTTCCCGGAGCAAGGCGATGTAAGGGGGCGATGGCGCTGCCCGCGCCGTCCCCGGGTGCGCCGCTAGAGGCGGAGGGTGACCTCCGTCCCAGAGAGATGACCGTCCATGACGGGATCCGGCTTATGGCCTGCTCGGTCCTCATCCAGGAACAGGGCGCCTCCGTATTACCGGCGTACACGAGGAGGTGTCTATGCGAGTGCTCGCAGGATTCGCCGCTGGCGCAATGCTTCTGGCCGCTTGCGGTGGACCCGCCGCGGCCCCTTCGCCCACGCCCACGCCGACGGCGACTCCGTCACCGACGCCGCAGACGCGCTTCGTCTTCACCGCCGACCTCAAGCCGTCCAACGAGGTCCCGCCGATCGCAAACGCCGAAGCGACGTGCTCGGGCAAGGGCACGTTCACGCTGAACACGACGAAGGACGCGACCGGGAACATCACCGCAGCCACGGCGCAGTTCGAGACCGACATCTCGGGCTGCCCGGCCGACACAAAGATCAACATCGGGCACATCCACAAGGCAGCGGCGGGCGCCAATGGCGGCGTCGTCGTCAACTCGGGACTCGCCGCGGGCGAGCTCGTGCTGACCAGCGGCGCGGGCAAGATCAACAAGACGCAGCCGACCGTCGATCCGGCGGTCGCGACCGACATCATCGCGAACCCGTCGAACTACTACATGAACTGGCACTCCACGCTCAACGCCGGCGGCATCCTGCGAGGTCAGCTGGTCAAGGGCTGAGAGTCGTCCGTCCTCCGCTGGAACGCCCCTCGGTCTCGGCCGAGGGGCGTTCGCGTGTCAGGCGCGCCCGACGAGCTCGCGGATGTTGACCTCGAACCATCCGAAGACCAGAGCGATGCGCTCGCGGATCTGATACACGAGGACTCGATACCCGGTGAACTCGGGCGCGGCGACGCCGTCGGCGTCGATGCCGACGCGGCGGCATGTGTAGACCGCACGGGCCATGTGCTCGACCTGACTCACGACAAGGAGCCGGCGCGCGGCGAACGCGTCGCGCGCCTGAAGGCAGCTCGCGAGCGTGCGCTCACCCGAGGCGTCGAGCAGGATCGCGTCCGCGCTCACGCCACGCGCGATCGCGTACGTGCGCATCGCCCCGACCTCGAACGTGCCGTTGCCGCCGCTCATGAGGAGCGCTCTCACGCGTCCGAGCCGGATCAGCTCGATCCCGACGTCCAGCCGATTCGACAGAGCAGGGCTCGGACGTCCGTCCGCGTACACCTCCGCGCCGAGAACGAGCGCGATCGGGGCCGCCGGGGCGCTCGTCGCGTCCCGATACAGATGACCAAGCAGCGCGATGCGGATCGACAGGTCGATCGCCAGCAGCAGGAGCAGAACGGTCGCCACGACGCCGGCAAGAGCGTGCAGTGGACCGAGCCGTCGCACCGGAGGCAGCGTACGCGGGCGCAAGCGAGCGAGCGCCGCATCGCCCATGGCACGGACCTTGCGAGCCATGTTGGGCGAAAAGGAGGTGCGGGCAATGCTGTGGACCATCGTTCTGGTCCTTCTCGTTCTCTGGCTGCTCGGCGTCGTGGCGCTGCCGACAGTCGGCTCTCTCATCCACATCCTGCTCGTCCTCGCGCTCGTCGTCCTGATCCTGCAGTTGCTCAGCGGCCGACGAGTAGCGCTCTAGCGCTGCGATGAAAGCGGGCGGGGGGAGACCCCCGCCCGTTCTTTGTTGTCCGTTGACCCGCGCGGGCTCGCTTGATATCGTGCGCACCTCGCACGCTCGCCGCGTGACTCAGTGAAAGGAAGTGGCGCAGTGCTCATCAACGCAAATGCGCGCTCTGGTGCCGTCGGGGCTCTGCCTCGGCGGAGCCTGCCCACTCTCCGGATGGTCTAGGGACCCGACTCCCGCTTCGTGACCTTCGGACCGTGGGCGAGATCCACGGTCTTTTTGGTTCCAGAGAAACGACGGGAGAACGAAGTGGCCACGCTGACAGCGACCCGACCAGAAGCCAAGAGAACGCCCGGCCGCGACGCCCTCGTGGCCGAGGCCGTCACGAAGACGTTCAAGTCCTCCCGCGAGGGGGTCCGGCGGGCGGTCGACAGCGTCTCGCTGCGCGTCATGCGCGGCGAGATCTACGGCCTGCTGGGCGCGAACGGCTCCGGGAAGTCGACGCTCATCCGCATGTTCTCGACGCTGCTCACGCCCGACGCCGGAGAGGTCCGCGTCTTCGGCCTGGACATCCGCTCGCACGAGGACGAGGTGAAGCGGCTGATCAATCGCGTGTCCGTCGAGGCGTCCTTCTTCAAGAAGCTGTCGTCGATGGAGAACCTCGTGTACGCCGGCCGTCTCTATGGCGTCGGCGCCGACGAATCGCGCGCCAAGGCGCTCGCGATCCTGCGCCGGCTGGGCGTCGATGTCGATCGCGTCGGCGAGCCGCTGGAGAAGCTCTCGCGGGGCATGCAGCAGAAGGTGGCCATCGCGCGGGCGTTCCTGACTGCGCCGACACTGCTGCTCCTCGACGAGCCGACGACGGGCCTCGACATCCGCAGCAAGCGCGAGGTCCAGACGTTCGTGCGTGACCTTCGCGACGAGCACGACGCGACGATCGTGCTGACGACGCACGACCTGGACGAAGCGGAGCGTCTGTCGGATCGCATCGGGATCCTGCACGACGGTCGGCTCGTCGCCGAGGGCACGGCCGATGAGCTCCGCGCGCGTTACGGGGCGGCGGCACTCGAAGACGTGTTCATGACCGCGACCGGCAAGCGGCTGGAAGAGGCCGATGAGTCGGATCGCGGCGAGAAGCCGTGATCCAGTACGCGCCTGTTGAGGTGCTGCCGGGCAACGTGTGCTACGACGCGGACGTCCGGGCGAAGCTGCCCGCGATACGTTGATCGCGCACCTGTCCGGCCAGATCGGGCTCGCCTATGCCTTCGTCGAGCGCGAGATCGCGCTCTCGAAGCGCTACTGGGCGTGGGAGCTGGTCTGGCTGGTCTACGGCATCGTGACGTCGCTCTCCGTCGCCTACATCGGGCTGGCCCTGCCGACGATCAGCGGTGGGGAGGTCGACCAGGCGACGGTGTCATACACGGTGCTCTACCTGCTCGTCGGCACCATCGCTTGGCGCTTCCTCGGGATCATCTTCGAGAACATCGGCGAGGTCATCGCCTGGGAGCGCTGGGAGGGCACGATCGAGCAGACGTTCATGTCGCCGGTCCCGCGCTTCACGCATCTCATCGGGATGTGCGGCGCGACGCTGGTGCGCGCGACCGCCTTCAGCATCGCCATCCTCGGCGCGGTGACGCTTTTCGTCCCGGTGGACCTCTCGCGCGCGAACGTGCTGTCCGCGCTGGTCCTGCTTGCGGTCGGCGCGCTCGCGTTCGTCGGGCTCGGCATCGCGTCGGCGTCGTTCCCGCTGCTCTGGACGGAGAAGGGCCTGCAGATGGCGTACATCGTCCAGGCGGTCGTGCTCCTCGTCTCGGGCGTGTACTACCCGGTGAGCGTGCTGCCGGGGTGGATGCAGGTCCTCTCGACGATCTCCCCGGCGACCTACGTCATCGACGGGATGCGCATGGCGCTGCTCGACGGCGCCGATCTACTCACGTTGTGGCCCAAGGTCTGGCCGGCCCTCGTGGTCGGCGTCCTATCGGTGCCGCTCGGGCTGCGCCTTTTCGTCGCGGTCGAGCGCTACGCGAAGCGGACCGGACGACTCAAGCGGAGCGGATGATGGGTGAGCTCGAGTTCCGAGAGGCGACGCTCGACGACGCGACGTTCAGCGCGGACGTTCAGACGGCGGTGTTCCCGACTCGACCGACGGACCCCGTCATCGAGGGCTACTGGTGGGCCCAGCCTGACGACACGTACGTGGTGCGCCGGTGGATCGTGCAACGCGATGGCCGGGACATCGGCGTGGCGTACTTCGAGCACCCGTCATGGGACAGGCTTCAGGTACCGCACGGCGACATCGGCGGCGAGCTCCTGCCCGAGCATCGCGAGCAGGCGTCCCTGGCGGCGATGCTCGCGGAGATGGAGAGCCGCTTGGTCGCGGACGGCGCGAGGCGGATCGCTGCGCGCGCGAACGAGGACGACGAGGTTCGCATCGCCGCGATCCTGGCGCGCGGATTCCGCGAAGACCGCCGTGGGCGACGCTGGCTTCTCGATCTCGTCGCGAACAACGAGCGCATCGCGAAGATGACCGAGGCCAGCCGCGCGCGCATGCGCGCGGAGGGAGTCAGGGTGCTCACGCTCGACCGCTACGCCGACCCGAACAAGTACCGGAAGCTCTGGCGGATGAACGAGGAAGCGGTCCAGGACGTGCCGACGACCCTGCCGAACGTCGAGGAGTCGTTCGACGACACGATGCGGTGGCTGCGCGCGCCGGGCATGCACGAAGACCGGTTCTGGGTCGCGCTCGAGGGCGACGATGTCGTGGGTGCCTCGGTGCTGGAGTATCCGCCCGTTCGCGGCATCGTCGGTACGGCATGGACGGCGACGGCGCGGCGCGTGCGCGGACGCGGCATCGCACGAGCGCTGAAGTGCGAGACGCTCATGCAGGCGATCGCGCTCGGCGTCGACCGCGTGCGGACCGGTAACGACGGCGCCAACGATCCGATCCTGCACATCAACGCCACGATGGGCTACCGCTTGTGGGTCGGGGCCATCAACTTCCTCAAGGACGTCTGAACGCTACGCGCGAAGCTGCTCGCGGAGGAAGGGCACCACGGCACCCGCGAAAGCCTCGGGTCTCTCGACGTTGACGAGGTGGGCCGCCTCGTCGATCACGACGTGCCGTGCGCCAGCTATCTCAGCAACCAGGAGCGAAGCGATGTTGTGAATGTCTGGTGCGTCGAGTTCGGACTCGATGACGAGCGTCGGGGCTCGGATCTCCGTGAGCCGATCGATCGCGCCGAGATCCATCTGGCGAGGTCCGTGGCCACGCGCGCGGTTCCGCGTCACCTGCTCGTCCAGGATCCGCCGCACCTCCTCGCGTGCCGTGCGGTCGACGGGCCGGGAACCGCGCGACGGGCCGTCGAACCACATCTTGAGCTGCACTTCGATCCACGCGCCCTGATCGCCCTTGTCCGACGCGGCGCGCAGCTGCGCGAAGTAGTCGCCAAGATGCGTGAATTGATATCCAGAGAGCCCTGAGTTCACCAGCACCAGAGCGGTGACG
>DATEDV010000332.1:0-2549 GCA_035281485.1 Candidatus Limnocylindria bacterium
CAATGGAGGCGTGGTGGGCGGAAGTCACGCAGCGCACGCGCCGCGACCAGGTCAGCCTCGCCTTCGTCGCGTGGCGCCAGTCGCTCGCGATCCGCGCGCTGCCGGGCCGCCTCGATCCCGATGCGCCGTACCGCATCCGCAAGCACCATCACGAGCGGTCGCGCGGGCGTCGCGCGTGGATCGAGTGGTCCGAGCGATTCCGCCGCGTCGGCACGCGCCTGCGGCGGCGCTTCTCGCCGGGCGCCTAGACCGCGAGCACCTCGCGCCAGCGGCCCACGATCGTCTCGGCGTCGGTGCTGCGCGCCGCCACCTGCCGGCCCGACGAGACGTCGGCGCGACGGCGCGCGGGGTCCGCGAGATACGTGCGCAGGCCGCCGGCGAAATCGCCGAGCACGATCGACTCGCGGTACGGCAGGTAGCTCGGCACCGGCGACGCGACGACGGCGACACCCGCGGCGAGCGCGGTCGCGACGCGGTTGTCGGACTTGCACGCCGTGTAGCTGCTGTCGGCGGCGGGGATCAGCGCGACGTCCTGCCGACGCAGCAGGTCGGCGGACGTCCACGGGTCCCATTCGACGTAGCGCGACGAGAACCCCGTGCGGCCGAACAGCTCGTCGTACCGCGCGCGGCTGTTGCTGATGACGGTGAGATGCAGCGGACGCTCGCGGTGCAGCGTCTCGAGCACGTCGAGGATGCCGGCGAGATCCTGTAGCCCGGAGCGTCGGCGCATGCCGCCCGAGTTGCCGAACCAGACCAGGCGTCCGACGCCGGCCCCTGCGCGTCGCTCGAGCCACGCGCGCTCCCACCGCCGCTTGAACGCGACCGCGGGTCGTCGATACCAGGGCAGCGGCACGATGGAGAGGTCGTCGGCGAGATCGCCGATCACGGTGGCCGGCTTCGCGTCGGGACATTCGTCGCGGACGATGGCGACGAGCGCGACGGCCGATACCGTGATCGCGTCGGCGAGCTTCGCGAGCGTGCGCAGGTTCTCGACCTTGCGCATGTGCTTCGGCGCCTGCGAAGCCGGCACGAAGTTGTTGTCGCACAGGTCCAGGACGATGCGGACGCCGCGCGCCTGCAGGCGCCGCACTTCCGCCACGGTGTCGTCGTCGTAGCGCCGGCTGAGGACGAGGGCACGGACCTCGGCGCTCCGGCGCGGGTCGTACCAGAGGGTGCGGATGCCGCGACGATCGAGCTCGCGCATGACCTGCGCGGCGCGGATGCGCACGCTGGCGACGGTGAGGCTGGGGGTCTTGCACCACCACGCGACGGTGGGCGCCGGGACGGTCACGATGGCAGAGTGTCTTCGCAACGCATGGTTCGCACGGGGAAATCCGGTGCGGGGGTTGGGGACGCTGCCCGTGAATTGGTAGGCGCGAGAGGACTCGAACCTCCGACCCCCACCATGTCAAGGTGGTGCTCTAACCAGCTGAGCTACGCGCCTGCCGTACCTGCAGGGGCGCGAAGGATACCGGACGACCATGCGCCACGCCAGCATCTTGATCGGATTCCTGTTCCTGGCACTGGCCATCCCGTGCGGGCCGGCGCGCGCGCAGGCGACCCCCGTCCCGGAGCGCACCGGCTGGGCCATCGACCAGACCGGCGTGCTGCAGGCGGCCACCCTCGCGCGGCTCGACCACGACCTGTCGGACTACGCGCGCCGCACGGGCCGGGAGGTCGTCGTGGTCCTCGTCCCGACGACCGGCGAGGAATCCAACGACGCGTACGGCGAGCGCCTGATCGACGCGTGGGAACTCGGCGGTCCCGCGCGCGAGGCCGCGGCGCTGGTCTGGGCGGCCGACGGTTACATCGGCATCGGGGTCGGTGCGGGCGCCGCGCACGTGCTCACGCCCACGGTCCGGGAGCGGATCCAGGCGGACTGGATCGTCCCGCGCTTCGGCGAGGGCGATGCGGACGCCGGCATCGTCGCGGGCGCCGAGCAGATCATGCAGGTCCTCGACGGGCAGCCGATCGCGGCGATCGAGGTTCCGTCCGGAATCGCGATCCCGGACGACACGAACCTCGCGCTGCCGGTCGAGGCGCGCGATCCCTCGCCGGGCTGGGCCATGGCCGAAGGATTCGCCGTCGAGATCGCGCGCATGGTCGATGGCTTCTCGCGCAACGGCGGCAGCACGTGGCGCGTGGTGCTCGCCGAAGCGCGGCAGCAATGGGCCGGCCTGGACGGCGCCCTGTCGCAGGCCTGGCAAGGCCGTGCCCCCGGCGGCGAGCTCGCGCGCGGCGCGGTGATCGTGCTGGGCGGGCTCGCGTTGCTCGCCTTCGTCGCGGTCAGCAAGGGCCGGCTGCGCACGGGCGCGTTCCTGCTCGGTGTCGCGGGGGCGCCGGCGCTGTGGGTCGCGACGGGCGCCACCGCGCTCGGTGTCGTGACGCTCGTGCTGTCGATCGCGTTCGTCCTGCTGTGGCCGATCGCCAAACCGGTGCTGAAGGCGATCGCCACGCGCGACGACGGCGACGCCGACGCGGAGGACGAGCGCCGCAAGCGCGAAGCCATCCTCGCGGCGACGTCGAAGAAGCCGCCGCTGGTGCGGACA